>NZ_JBXWPA010000014.1:0-139880 GCF_059611165.1 Ruegeria sp. CDSB013
TTGGTGAGGCTGATAATATCAGGCCTCGTTTGCCCAAGGAGAGCGACCACCGCGATCACACCATGTCATTCGCTGCAAATGCGATATCAACTCCCCCAATCCGTGAAAGCGGTCAATTACAGTAAGGAGTGCGATACCCACCCGATCCAGGTACGGATGAAGTCCTTTGTGGCGCGGGATCAGAGCGGCCTGGCAAGGTCGCCAATATCCCAAAAAAGCCCGGCCATTGCACGCAATGCATCACGCGAAACTGACTTTAACACGTGCTCGTTTGGCGCGTGCTGCGAACAGCCGCGATAGGAATGCGGCACCCAAACCGTTGGGAGGCCGAGCACATCGGAAAAGACGTCGTTGGGTAAAGAACCGGCGAGATTTGGCAGGACATGGGGCGGCCTCCCACACGTTTTTTCAAGCGAACGCGCGACAAAAGACACCCAGGGATGGTTGGGGGAGGTTCGCGTTGCATCGAAAAAGCTGCGGTCGTGAGGCTTGATCTGAACGATCTCGAATCCTCTCGCATCAAGGTGGCGTCGAAGGGCGGGCAGGATATCGGATTGGTTAGTGCCAACAACGAAGCGGAGCTGGCAGGCGGCTTTGGCAAATTCCGAGATCGCGTTGACCGGTGCCTCGGGGACACCGCTTTTCATTGCGAGGATCGCAAAACTGTTCCAGCCGAAGACCCGTTCGGCCGGTGTCAGACTTTCCTCGCCCCAGTCTTCGTCAATCTTCGGACCGCCATCTTCGCCTACCGGCAAGTTGCGCAGGGCATGCCGGATCTCTTCGGTTAGGCTGGTCGGTCGCCACTCTAGTATTTGGATTTGGCCCCTCACATCGGTGATCGTCGAGAGGGCTTGTGCAAGGATCATCGCGGGGTCGGCAAGTAAACCGCCCCAGTTGCCGGAATGATGCGCACCGTCTCGAAGGTCAACAATGAGGTCGAACGAATAGCCGCCCCGTGAACCCATGAACATCGTCGGAGTGTCTGACTGAAGGCGTGGTCCGTCCGATGCGATCAGGACATCCGCGGCAAGGTTTTCTTTGTGCGTGGCGCAAAAATTCGACAGCCCCGGCGACCCCATCTCCTCACCCATTTCAACAAGGATCCGAATGTTGAAGCCGAGTGATCCACGAGCGTCGATGACGGAGCTCAACGCAGCTAAGTTGATGAGGTGCTGTCCCTTGTTGTCAGCGGTACCGCGTCCGAAGAGGCGATTACCATCATCGACGAGACGAAACGGGTGAAGCCCGTTTCGCCACTGATCAGTTTGCGCGCGGGTCACGTCGCCATGCCCATAGGACAAGATCGTTGGGCTCGAGTCGTCCTCGATGCGTTCAGCGACAAGGATCGGACCTGCATCCGGCACAGGGTTCGGGTGGATTGCGCAGGAGAACCCAATACTGCGCAGGCGCGGAACGAGGGCTTCCTCAAGGTAGCGCGGAAGCTCCGCGGCTTTCTCCTGTGTCTGGCTCTCCGTCTCATGGGCAACCAGTTCGCTAAGTTCTGTTGCAAATTGACCGGTGTCGAAATACTGGGCGGCGTTGTCTATAGCAGAGGCGCGGGTCAAGGTTGTTTTACCTCAGACAGGTGGACGCACGTCGTCCGGGATCGGACAAGTGTAAGGTGTTTCGCCCAGATGGTCTTGGTGCGTCGCGCGTGCAGCTTCGATGCGCGAGGGATCCTCAACCAGTCGACACGTTGTCGCGGCCATTGCTTTTGCTGCGTAGACCATGCCTTTGTGAGCCGCGGGCGCCTTGCCTTGTGCCACTGTTTGCCACGTATGAAACGGCGTTCCTATAGCACAGGTGGCAACTCGTGCCTGAACGGTTGGGACTGCCCAACTCACGTCGCCAACATCCGTCGAGCCTTCGCCGCCATCGCTGTGGCGATCAAGAGGTGCGATGAAGTCGCATAGTGCGAGATCCTTTTTGGGCTTGGCACCGATCCGCTTGAAGGTCGTGTTGATGTCAGCCTTGGTCAATGTAGTCTGAATCTCGCGGGCAAAGCTGAGGTCTGTTTCGTCAAAGGCGACGGGTCCGAGTTTCTCTAGCTCGTGCTGCATGGTTTCTTCCAAAGGACGATTGCCAAGCAGGTTCGAGACGCCGGAAAAGACCTGGCTGGTAACTTGCGTTCCTGTCATCAGCGCCGCGCCGTCCGAGATCTTTCGGACGCGCGTAACCAGATCGGCGAGGTCGGGTAGCGAACTGGCCCGGACGAGCTGGCGCACTGTGGCCTTGGCCTGCACCACATTAGGCGCAACGCCACCTGCGTCGAGATAGGCGTAGTGCACCCGGGCGCTGTCGGGCATGTGCTCGCGCAGGTAATTCACGCCAATGTTCATCAGTTCAACCGCATCAAGCGCGGATCTGCCAAGTTCAGGCGCGCCAGCAGCATGGGCAGCCTTTCCATGAAAAGTGAAATCGATCCGGGTGTTCGCGAGCGATCTGGCCTCATTCACGCCTGTGAAGGTCGCTGGATGCCAGGAGATGGCCGCGTCGACATCATCGAACAGTCCTTCGCGCACCATGTACGTTTTGGCCGCGCCCCCTTCTTCAGCGGGGCAGCCATAGTACCGCACACGGCCCTTAATGCCGTTTTCGGTCAGCCAGTCTTTCACCGCCGTCGCGGCCAAGAGTGCGGCAGCGCCCAGCAGGTTGTGACCACACCCGTGCCCGTTGCCGCCCTCTTCAAGCGGCTGATGTTCTGCCACACCTGGCGTCTGGCTCAGATATGGCAGCGCATCGAACTCGCCGAGGATGGCGATCACCGGACCCTCGTCTCCTGCTTCGCCAATCACGGCCGTAGGAATGCCAGCTGCATTTTCTGTTATCTTGAACCCTTGAGCGCGTAACATATGCACATGTTCGGCAACGGACTTGTACTCGGCATAAAGCGTCTCGGGCGTGTCAAAGACGCGGTCTGACAAGGCGATAAAATCATCACGATGGCGGTCAACGTGGTCCCAGATCGGATCGGCGTTTTTCAAGGGGCTCTCCAGCTTCTCGTTCAAACGGTTTCGGCGTGTTCCAGAAGGCAAGCCGTTTCGCGCCCGCCGCACCCCGCTTTCAGTTCAGGAACAGTGGTGCGGCACTCAGCGGTCGCCACCGGGCAACGCGGGTGGAAGGTACATCCAGATGGCGGATCGAGCGGCGACGGAATTTCCCCCTCAATCGGGGCAAACTCACGCCGGCGCTGATCAAGGCGCGGAGCCTCTGCAAGCAGCGCTTTCGTGTAGGGATGGCGTGGGTCAGAAAAAATGTCCTCAGTCGAGGCGCTCTCGACAATGCGGCCCAGATACATGATCGCCACGCGGTCGGCGATGTGTTCGACGACGCTCAGGTCATGGCTGATGAACAGATAGGTCAGGCCCAGCTCTTCGCGCAGATCCATGAACAAGTTGATGACCTGCGCCTGGATTGATACGTCCAGGGCAGCGATGGCTTCGTCGCAGACAAGGAACTTCGGCTTCACGGCGAGCGCACGGGCGATCCCGATCCGCTGCCTTTGCCCGCCGGAAAACTGATGCGCGTAACGCCGCTTGAGCGAGGGGTCGAGGCCGACCTTGCGCATCACGTCGTCCACGTAATCCGCACTCTCTGCCTTGCTGACGATCCCATGCATACGCGGTGCTTCGCCGATGATATCTTCGACGCGCATACGCGGATTTAGGCTGGCAAAAGGGTCCTGAAAGATCATCTGAATTGCGAGGGTCGCCGCGCGTTTGTCGGCGCTGTTCAACGTCGCAACATCTTTGCCTTCGTAGAACATCTGTCCGTCACTTGCAGCGTGAATGCCGGCAACAACACGTCCCAAAGTGGACTTGCCGCAGCCGGATTCGCCGACCAATCCCAGAACCTCACCCTTTTGAATCGACAGGTTCACGTTATCGACAGCATGGACCGTTTCTTCCCGGATATTCGCGCCAAGTCGCTGCGCGATTTTCCCCGCGACGTCCAAACGCTTGGTGAAGCGCTTGGAAACGCCGCGGATTTCGACGAGCGGTTCTGTCATGATGCCTTCTCCTCCGCGCGTTGCGGGTTAAAACAGCGAAGGCGGCGACCGTCTGCGTCCTCTATCGGGGGTCGCTTGGAACACGCTGCCGTTCGGGCCTGACAACGCGGTCCAAAGGCGCATCCTTCAGGCAGGGCGAGCATGTTTGGCGTCATCCCTTCGATCTGGAACAAACGTTGCCCGCGCCGGTTCGCCGTCGGAACCGATCCGAGAAGCCCAACCGTATAGGGATGCAACGGACGGTCGATCACATCGTCGATACCGCCTTGCTCAACGATCCGTCCGGCGTACATCACCGAAATCCGGTCCGCGAGCCCTGCCACAACGGCAAGGTCATGCGTGATCCAGATCATCGCGGTTCCCGTACGTTTCGTCAGCTTCTGCGCCTCGTGGATGATCTGCGCCTGAATTGTCACGTCGAGCGCGGTCGTCGGCTCGTCGGCAATGATGAGGTCCGGCTGGTTCAGGAAAGCTGTCGCAATCGCCACGCGCTGCCGCATCCCACCGGAAAGCTGATGCGGATAGGCCTGCAATCGTTCTTCCGGCGATGGGATGCCGACCAAACCAAGCGCATCGCGGCTTCTTTCCCAGGCGGTTTGGCGGCTGACGTTTTCATGGGCAAGAATGGCCTCAATCATCTGCGTATCGACGCGCAGGACCGGGTTGAGCGTCATCATCGGATCCTGAAAGATCATCGAGATTCGGTTGCCACGCAAGGTTTTGAGGCGCTCTTCCGGTGCGTTCGCGATCTCGTTACCATTAAAACGGATTGACCCATCGACGATGCGCCCGGGGGGATCGATCAGCCCGAGGATGGAAAACCCGGTGATCGACTTGCCTGACCCGGACTCACCCACCAGCCCCATGACCTCGCCCTTGGAAATGGTGAAATCCACACCGTCCACGGCCTTGACCGCACCCGCGTGCGTGAAGAAATGGGTCTTCAGCCCGCTGACTTCGAGTACTGCCGTCATTTCTTCAACCTCGGGTTCAAAACATCGCGCAAATGGTCGCCCACAAGGTTGATGGACACGACCGTCAGTAACAGAGCGACGCCGGGAAAAACGGATATCCAGTAGCGCCCGGACAGCATGTACTCGAAGCCATTTGCGATCAGCACCCCAATCGACGGTTCAGTCTGTGGAAGGCCTACGCCAAGAAACGAAAGCGTCGCTTCCAATGAGATCGCGCTGGCGGTTTGCACCGTGCCGACGACGATCAGAGGAGCCATGCAATTCGGAAGGATATGGCGAAAGACGATCCGGGGTCGTGATATTCCAAGGCATTGCGCGGCTTCGACATACTCTTTGCCACGCTCGACAAGCGCGGTCGCGCGAACCGTGCGGGCGTAGTAGGCCCATTGCGCGATCACGAGGGCGAGGATGATCTTGTCGACACCCTTACCAAGTGCCGCAACCATCATCAGCGCAACCAGCGATGCCGGGAACGACAGTTGAAGATCCACGATGCGCATGATGAACGCTTCGGTCCGGCCACCGGCGTAGGCCGCGATCAGACCGATCGCCATACCGATCAGAAGGGCAATCACTCCAGATGCAAGCCCAACGGTCAGAGATATACGCAAGCCATAGAGAATTGCCGAGTAGAGATCGCGTCCAGACCCGTCTGAGCCGAGCCACATTGTGTATCCGTCGAATGCTTCGGAACCCGGAGGCAAGCGCCCATCCATGACGCTGACCTGACCAAGATCGTAGGGGTTCTGCGGTGTGATCCAGGGCGCCAGAATGGCCAAAAGAACGATGATCAGGAATATGCCAAGCGCCGCTGTCGCGATCCTGCTTTCGAAGAACTCGGCCCGAAAACGCTGGAACGGCGTCTCGACTTTAGGGGACTTGGCAGGGGTCAGCGAATGATCTGTGACGGTGTCGGTCATGCGCCCTGATCCTGCAAACGAACCCTCGGATCGAGGATCGAGTAGAGTATGTCGACGATCAGATTGATCAGCACGAAGAACAGTACGATGATCATCAGATAGGCGACGACGACAGGCCGATCCAATTGCAGTATTGCGTCGATCAGCAGTTTGCCCATTCCCGGCCATGCAAAGATCGATTCAGTCACCACCGAGAACCCGATCAAACTGCCGAATTCAAGGCCCATGACGGTCACTACCGGGATCATGATGTTTTTCATTACATGCACCAGAATGATGCGTCGGGTCGAAAGCCCTTTGGCCCGGGCATACTTCACGTAATCCTGTCCCATCGCTTCCCGGACACCCGCTCGGGTGAGACGGATTGCCAGTGAAATCTTAAGAAGCGCCAGGTTGAGAGCAGGCAGGAAGATGTGGCTCAACCCGTCGAGCGTGAAAAGGCTGCTGTGATTCCCGAGAAACGAGCCGATGTCACCTCGCCCTGTCGCAGGGACCCACCTGAGTTCAACGGCAAACAACATGATGAGCATCAGTCCCACCCAAAAAGTCGGCAGCGAAAACCCGAGGATTGAGCCAGCCATGATGCCCTTGGACAGCGGGCTTTCGGGATAGAGCCCGGCATAAAGCCCCAATGGAATACCGAGCACGATGGCAAGAAAGAGTGCACTGAACGCCAGTTCCATCGTAGCTGGCATATGGTGCAGGATCAGTTTGAGCGCGGGCTCACCGAAGACGAAACTGTCGCCGAGGTCACCGTGTGCAGCACCTTTGAGGAACAACCAGTACTGTTCCCAAATTGACCGATCCAATCCAAGCCGTCGAATGGCAGCTTCGATGTCAGCCTGATCCGCGTCGGGGCTGACCAGCATGTAGACCGGGTCACCAACGATATTGACGCCGAAAAAGACAATCACCGACATCAGGAAGACAACAAGCATTGCTTGCAGCAATCGGCGAATGACAAAAACGGTCATGAGGACATTCCCTGGGCAAAGGCTCCGGGCCGCTGCGAAGGCGGCCCGGATGCATTGCGATTACTCTTTCACGACGCCTGTCGCGAGAGTGTATTCGTCGGTCCGAGGGATGTAGCTCAGACCTTTTTTGGCCGCCCAGGTGTTGACCTGGAAGTGCGTCGGAATGATCGCCACGTTCTCGATCGCGCGCTCTGTCGCCGCAGCGAGCAGTTCCTGCCGCTTTGCGTCATCGACTGTTCGCAGGGCTTCTTCGATCAGTGCGTCGGTTTCAGCATCCGAGTGCCGGCCACGGTTCGATGATCCAAAGCCCGCATCCTTGTCATGGGTGTGGATCAGCGATTTGAGAGGCGAGGACGCTTCGCCGGACCCCGCGCCCCATCCGACGAGGATAAAGCTGAACTCCGGCAGACCCTCTGGGCTGCCTTTGGACGCGCGTCCAAAGTATACCGAACGCGGCATTGTTTCGACGGCTGTCTTGATGCCAACACGGGTCAACATTTGCGCAATTGCCTCGGCAATTTTGGCGTCGTTGATGTAACGGTCATTCGGCCCATGGATTGTCATTTCAAATCCATCGGGATAACCGGCTTCAGCCAGAAGCGCTTTAGCACCGTCCGGGTCATAAGCCACGACGTCCAGATTGTCGGACACGCCAAAGAACCCCTCGGGCAGAAGCTGGCCGGCGGGCAGGGCAACCCCCTCCATGACACGCTCAACGATTGCATCGCGGTTGATCGCCATGCTGATCGCCTTGCGGACGCGGACGTCCATGAGGGGGTTCTTGATATCACCGCCACCGTTGGCCTTCACAAAGGGTGAATCCTCGCGGAATTGGTCCATGTGAAGATAGATCACTCGGTTGGACACGCCCTGGCTCAACTGGATACCATCATTGCCCTGAAGTGTTGTGATATCGGTCGTTGGTACGCCCGATATCATGTCGACGTCACCGGCAAGAAGCGACGCAACACGGCTCGGACCGGACGTGATTGGGCGGAATTCCACCTCGGACCAGATCGGTGCGTCACCCCAGTAGTCGTCGTTCCGTACCAGCACGATGCTTTCACCCGGCGTGTAACTTTGGAACTTGAACGGCCCTGTGCCGATGGCGGCCGTACCCGCGTTGAAGTCTTCCGTCGTTGCTTCGCATCCCACTTCTGAGATCACAGGGATCGTGGAAATGTCATTGCCCATCAACGGATAAGGTGCGGCCGTTTTGAAGTGCACCGTGTAGTCATCAATCTTGACGACTTCCTTACCCTTAAGATAGGTGCCGTATCCCGATGGAGAGTTCGGTACGTCCGGTGCGCGCACCATGGTACAGACGACGTCGTCCGCCGTAAAGTCACTTCCATCGTGAAACTTTACGCCCTCACGCAGCTTGAACTCCCACGTCAATTCATCAATCGGCTCCCACGACACGGCAAGACCCGGCGATAGGCGCTGATTTTCATCCTGCGCGATCAGCCGGTCAAAGATGTGCACGGACATCGCGTTGTTTGGACCGAGGTTGTGAAAATGCGGATCGAGTGACGTCGGCTCCGAAGCGAGGCCGATCGTCAGTTTTTCGGCCGAAACAGCACCGACGCCGAAAGCCAAAATGCCGACAGCGACAGCTGTCGCAGATGTGAGTTTCCTCATCAAAAAGACTCCCTGTTTGTTTGGCGCTTGTGAATAGGCGAATCCTTGGCCGACCCCGCGCCCTATTAAAAAAGGCTAGCTACCGCAAAAATCATTGCCAATACTCAATGCTATGCAATTTTGCATAGACCAATCCAAGAGTTTGGATGTTCAATCGATCATACCGGGGGAGGAATGCAGCATGACGGAACACCGGCACAGACTGCGCGAGTTCGAGTCACTGAGAGCCGTGATCACAACTGGGACGACAATCGGCGCCGCACGGCGTCTCGGGATTTCTCAGTCTGCCGTTAGTCGGTCCTTGTCGCAACTCGAGGCCCGAGTTGGACGGTCTTTGTTTCTCCGGCGGTCGGGACGCATTGACCCAACCGACGAAGCGTTGCGCCTCAACGAAAAACTGGACCCAATCTTCGAGACGCTTGCGGACATCGAGGGCGCAGAATGGGCTACTCCGGATAACGAGCCGTTACGCCTGATCGTGCCGCCAACTCTGGCGCATCACTTTGTCATCTCCAGGGTGGCCAGTTTTCTCAAGAAAAATGAAGGAAAGCAGCTTCAACTGGATATTCAGGCCACGGACGTGCTTGTCGCTGGCATTCTCGACCTCCGCTATGATCTTGGTTTGACGAGTGCGATGATCCAACGAACGGGTGTTCACCTAATGCCTTGGCGCCGCAGTCAGGTGGTCTGCGCCATGCCGAACAACCATCCGCTATCGGAAAAACGAGTGGTAACGCCGCACGACCTTGAAGGCGTCGCGCTGATCGAGTTTCTGCGAAGGCTGGGGACGCGAGCGATCACCGAAAAGATCTTTGCGCGCGCTGGAATTCGGCCAAAACAAGTTGCAGAAACGGCAACGAACATGGCCGCTCTGGAGCTCGTCCGTGAGGGTTTGGGCGTGACACTCATCAACCCGTTCCCATTGTTGTCGACGGGGATGGATGGTGTTGTAGTCAGGCCATTTGACGCCGCCATCTTTTATGACACCAGCTTCGTTCTACCATCAGGCCGACCGCCGTCACAGCTTGCCCGCCAGTTCATGCAGTTTGTCAAATTGACGACGCCACACGACAAATATTCAGAGCCCGTCTAGCGCAGCATTTGAGCCTACCGCGAGGTATCGACGTCCATCGGAAAGTTCGGTCGTGGCAAGCCTGCAAACGGCCAGCGGTTGTGAACTGGCGACGTAAGCCCTCCTGTGTCGACCTCAAATACCTGGTTCGGCCCAAACCAGTTGGAAAACCCGGCCCGAAAGTGGCCTCGGGATTTCACAACAACAGTCCGGGCAGACGCAATATCCAGCCCGAACATATGAAAGAACACGGGGTCGGCAGTCTGTGTGCGATCGGTGATCACCACCACGGTGATGCCGCCAATACGAAGCGCAGCGGATGGCCCTAGGGCCAATCTCCGACCAGCCGTCATGCCCAGTTCACCTACCACATCTCCATTATGGAGACCCAAGACCTCTGCACCCGCCTCAAAAGGCACATCCCATTGCGCCCAGAATGCGCTGGAATCGGAAGACCGGTTGAATCGTGCCCTGAATTTGCCGCCGACACCGATGCCATGGGCTTCGTTCGCAAGTTCCGGATCACAAAAGGAACCGAATAGGCATTCTTCGACTTTTGCCGCATGAAGAGCGGCTAACAGTTCCGTCGTCCTGCCACTGCCGCCGCCACCAGGATTGTCACCGGCATCGGAGAAAATCACAGGCGTGCGCGCTTGGTCAGCGGAAATCGAGATCGCTTCCGTCACGGATGTCAGTTTCCGAACGAAATCCGTTCTCAAAGACCAGGCCATGTCTGCTAGTTCTTCCGCCAGTGCATTGGCCGCCTTCTGGTCCTCACGCGCAGTGACAACGATGCTCAAACCGTTGTCAGGCGTGTCTGAGAAAAGGAAATTGCCAAAGATTGATACGTTGACGATCTCACCTCGACTTTCGGCTTGTCGTCGCTGACCTTGGTCGATCAGCGTGCCATACGGATGCTCTGCACTTAGAAGTGTTACAGATGCGGGAACAAGAGGCAGTTTGACATGTGCGGTTTGGGCCCGGACGCCCGACGCCAAAACCCGGCGCAGCGAAAAGGCGGCTTCCTCGCCACGTTCTATCTGATCGACGTGAGGATTTGTCCGATAGCCGACGATCAGGTCACAGGCATCGACCATCCGTTGTGAGATATTTGCATGCAAATCGAGTGTCGCAATGACAGGTACGTCCGGTCCAACAACTCCTCGAATACGTGACATCAACAAACCGTCGGGGTCGTGGTCATGCTCGGCAACCATCGCGCCGTGATTGCAGATGTAGACTGCGTCAACAGGGCCAGCTGAGCGAAGCATGTCTTCCGAAGTCACTATGATCTCTTCGATTACGGTTTTTCGTACTGGACCTGCGGGATGGCTGGCTGCCAAGATACAGGGTACCGGCGTCCAGTCGCCCGTAGCATCCATCGCCCGGACAAAGGCCGCAAATTCTATTGCCAGCTTTGGTGTCGCGGATCTGGCTTCAGACATCAAAGCATCGCTTGTAAGCCATGTCAGAGACTTAAAGTCTGACAAATCAGCCGGGGGTGCAAAGCGATTTGACTCGAGAATTGCGCCAAGGAGGGCGATCTTTGGAGCCGTCATGCGAGAGGCCTTTGGAAATGCAACACAGTGCGAGGAAACATGAGTAAGTGATTTCAATCAAGATATCATTCGTCTTCTCTGCTCTAGGAAAACCCCTGCCGCCTTGCGTCTTTCCTATAACGCGACGCGCAAACGATCAGTGCCACCCGTTATGCTGACAGAAGTTTCCGGAGAATTCGTAAAGATTGTTTGGGCCGATGACCCAGACGTTCACCTCATGCGCGGCGCACCGGATCGCCCAGCCGCCAGGTTCAATCGCCGGGGGCAGGACGCTTTGTATCTGAGCCCTGATGTCGAAAGCGCAAAAGTCGCTATTGGTCAGGACGTCAGGAAGGATGATCGCCCGCGGGTTGTGCTGACTTTCGAGGTGGAACGATGCGCGTTGTTCGATTTGCGCAGCCCCGAGGCCGCAGATATCTATGCGCTTGCCAGTCAACCCTGGCGCAAACTCGTAACTGCCGGTAGGGATCCGTCCTCATGGTTCGCTGCTGATCGGATCAGAGCAGACGGGCATATCGGATTGATTGATCCCTCACGAAGGCGTCCGGGTCTTTGGCACATCACTTTATTTCGATGGAACGATCCGGGTGCACCTGGCGTGTTTCGGCGTAGTGAAGTGAAGCCGGTTTCCGTCCTGCCGGACTATCGGTGACGTTTAAGGTGCGACCCAACTATCATTTCGCAATTATGGTCATCGCGAAAATTGGCTGTGTGGAGGACTTTGTCATGAGTTCGCTTCTGGCACGCCAATGACATTTTTTTGTATGTTGTTTGAGCGCTCGTGACAGTCTGCTTTCAGTGCCAAATTGTAGCTTCGCTTGGGGTAACGAAAGGCAGTTCCTCTAATTGGGGATATCGGTCAAGCTCGTTTTTCTTTCTTAATCGGGGCGCTTGTCACTCATCCGGATCAGGCTTCTCTTCGCAGTCTGGTTGATGCCGCGTGGGACATCGCTGCACGCAGGTGTCGGATTGGCAGTGGAGAGCCTCGCTTTGGGACGCGCTTCTCTTTGCGCATCAGCCATATTCGGCTTCATCCACGAACCTCGCCCGATGAGGACGACCCCGTTCAGTTTTGGTGTTGGGCGGTTCAGATCATGCTGTGCCCTCCACCGTCACCGGACGGAACTCGGTGCCATCTGCCCACATACGATAGAGCAGAACAGCCAGTTTACGCGCAACAGCGACGACAGCGCGGCGGCGATTTGGATCGGGAACGCAGGCCAATACGTTCCCGATCAGGTGAGGCAAGTCGTGTAGCATGAAAGATGCTTCGCGCTGCCGGGAGCCGTTCTTCGACACTCACTTCGAGATGGGGGACTCTGAGACCCTAGGGTCGCAACCGAACAGCGGCAGCAGTTTCATGCTACGAGCCAAATCTGCCACATACTGTTTTAGTTGAATAGCGAAATTGCTTCATGCATTATATTAGAAGATCGAATAGATACCCCATGGATATTGAACTCGCGCGCACATTTCTGGCGATTGTCGAAACGGGCAGTTTTCTGGAGGCTGCCAACAAGGTTTACGTTACACAATCAACAGTGAGCATGCGTATTCGGTCACTCGAACAACAGCTCGGACGACCAGTATTCGAGCGCGGAAAATCGGGCGCTACACTTACTCCTGCGGGGCACCGCTTTCATAAACACGCGCAGGCACTTGTCAGGTGCTGGACACAAGCCCGGATCGACGCCTCCCTGCCTGATGCGGTGGAAGCTGCTCTGGAAATCGGCGCTGTGCCCAGCTTGTGGGACGGGTTCCTGATCGACGCGATGCCAGAGTTTATGCAAGCGTTTCCGAATGTGGCGGTTCACGGGTCTACGGTTTCAACTGAAACACTGCTAAGCCAAACGACTGCGGGCGCGCTGGATTTGGCTGTGATGTATGATCCGCGAAACACTGTCGGGCTGACCGCAATGCAGTTGTTCGAAGATGATTTCGTACTCGTAAGCAGCGATTTTGATACCTCGCGAAGCCCATTTGAAGAAAACTATGTTCTGATCGACTGGGGGCCAGAATTCCGCGCCGATCACCTGCTGAACTTTCCGGAAATTCCGACGCCATTGTTGCAGCTTGGTATTGGAACTCTTGGCCTGAACTACTTGAAAGCCCAGCCGGGAGCCGGATTTTTCCCCTGGCGGGTAGTTGCGCAGGAAGTCGAAACCGGTTGGTTGAGGGTGATTGAGGATGCTCCTCGGTTTGCCTATGCCGCCTATGCCGTTTTTGCAGACGATGATCCTGAAAGCCTCCCCTGCAAGGCCGCCCAGCTATTGAGTGCCTTTGCAAAAGAACAGTTTCCCGTCACGGCCTGAGATAGCGGACTACTCGCAGCTTACCATCTAGTAGGCGAATTGTCAGTTTTCTGAAGCCTCCAGGGCTTCGGTTGCTGCGGGCTGCTTTTTGCCTGACTCGAAAATTAGACCTGCGGTAACCACGACCATCAAAACGCCGCCCAAGATGGCCCAGTACCTCCAACCAAAAGACCTTTGCAAACGCATTTTTCTCTCCACGGCCGTCCATCGAGACCAGATCAGTATAAGGAGGTATAAAAGTCTGCCAAATCGAAGGGATTGACATTCAAAGAGACAATATACTGAAAACAAACATCTATTCAGATCGTCGATAACATGGTTGAGAAAAAATCATAAGGTTTTGCACTCCGAAAACGAACATTGATCTCCTAAACTAACGAAGTGGAGGGAAAGGAGGAATCGATGGATAGGCGCTGGGTAAATCGCGTTACCGAACATATAAGGCGTTTCATTGCGTCACAACGGTTCGGGGTCGTGAAGCGCTCGGTAGCAAAACAGCAGGATTTGCAAATCCCACAAGATTGGGGCGATGCCGCCGAGATATGGGACCCGTCCGAATTCGACCCGGAAAAAGAAAACCGGGAACGACGTTTGCGCCCGAGCGATTATGAGTGGGACACAACCGGCGAACTTCCTTGGCGCGGGCACAATCACCGATTCAAAGGAGGCTGAGGGAAATCCAAGGCCTGAACATTGGATATTACAGTCACAGGTGACGCAATACTCGCGTCCCCTGATCCCGCATCGCATACCGTTTGGGATCCGAGCGCACCGAAGAGGAATTCCCGCTCCAGATAGCATGACCGAAAACATTCGAGATTATGGAAAAAAATTACGTCGCTTTCGGCCTCTTAGGTCGAAAACAGCGCAGCGCCTTCTGTGTGTTTTGGCAAAATCCAGTACCAATCAAAAACGGTGTACAGAATGCTGGAAGTTCATTCGATTCCCGGTGCATTTACCGCGCGGGAATGTGAGCAAATTGTTGCTGCATCACAAAAAGCCCCGGCGAACGAGGCTCTGCTTGTCGGGCAATACAAGGATCACAATCTGCGCAGAGCGGATGTGACTTGGCTGGACGACGTCGACGGCTCTGATTGGGTGATGTCACGCCTGATCAATCTGGTTCGTCGCTCCAACACCAGCAAGTTTGCCTTTGATCTTCGCGAGTTCGCGGAAAGCCCGCAGATTGCCTGCTACAAAGGATCAGATGGTGGTCATTTTGCGTGGCATTCCGATATTGGCGACGGGCCCGTTGCCCAAAAAAGAAAGCTGTCTATGGTCGTACAGCTCAGCAAACCCGGGATGTACGACGGCGGTGACTTGGAGATTATGCCGGGCGCTTATGCTGTAACGGCCAGCCGGCATCAGGGGAGCGCGACCATCTTTCCAAGCTTTTTGTTGCATCAAGTGACACCGGTTGAGAATGGTGATCGGTATTCGTTGACGGTCTGGGCACATGGCCCGGCGTTTCGCTAACATTTTCCGTACTCGTTTAATTTAGAGTCCGAGACTACAATGCTAACGATTCCTTTCGTGTAGGAAACAGAGTCGAAAGTGTTAGGCTTGGCTTTAACATATTCGCTGAAATGGCATTTCCTGTAGTCCAACGTATCTGCTAAATCCTGGAATCCGCACGGTACTGACGCCTGAGTTGCTTTGGTCACTCAATGGCTGGCCTCTATTATGTATCCGTCGGTAAGCGACTGGCGACTGATTTCTCATGGACTAAGTTTGGCAGGCTCACCATATCAGAAGCAACTTTGCCAGCTGCCTTTGAAGTACTTTCGACAGATATGCGTGTCTGACCCAACCGGGGGTGCAGCTTACGAGCCAGAACCCACGTCCAAAGCAAACCCGCGCCACCCGCGGCGAACACGCCAGAGAGCGGTGCCACGAGAAGAACCAGCCAGGCGGCACCAGGTGTAATAATACCCGAAACATCGCGAAAGCTCGCGTAAATTGCTGACATCTCAGTTCGTTCGGAAGGTTTGACTGCGAGAAGGAACGGCAAACCTGCGGAAACATCAAGCAAGATCAGGAAAATCGAGCCCATCATTAAGAACGCGATTGTGACTTCAGGGATTCCGAATGGAACTCCAGCAAAAAGAAACAGCAGCCCGGACATGAGGAATCCGGTTCTGACTGCTGCGCGCACCGAACTGCGCTGCATAAACCTAAGCATCAGCGGGGTGCAAAACAGGGCGGCATTGGAAATCGATAAAGCAATCCCTCCAAGCTGGCTGCCTAGCCCGTTCTGAACCGCATAGATGGGCAGATATACGACATAAATCCACCACCCGCAGGAACGAACGACTGCGAATACCCATCCGGCAACCAATCGCGGTTGCGCAAAAAACCTCCCGAAATAGGCGAACGGATTTGCGGGAGCGCATTGGCTTCTGGTGATGAGCAGAAGTCTCAAGGGTCGTTGCGACGGTTCTCGCTATCTCAGCTTCATGAGTTCATCTCTGAATGCCTCGGTTGGAGTTTGCCATCCGAGGCACTTTCTCGGGGTTCCGTTCAGGCGGTCGCAATTCGCCTTCATTTTGCGATTTGAGAGCGCCGCGAGTTGGGTGTCGCGTGGAAGGTATCGGCGGGCCCGCTTGTTCAGGTTTTCAACCGACCCCTTCTGCCAGGGCGCTTGAGGATCACAGAACCAGCTCTCAGTACCGATGCCCGATTTGAGCCTGCGCCACTCTCGGAATTCAAAACCCCTGTCAAATGTAATCGAGCGTCGTGCTGGTTGGGGCAGGGGTTCCATCACATCCATCAGTTTGTTCATGAAATGCGCTGAACTGCGGTCGTTGTTGCGGAACAGCACAGCAAACCGGGTCTTCCGCTCGACCAACGAGGCGGCATTCATTTTACCCGTGTGGCGCTCGAAGATCATCAGATCGCCTTCCCAATCGCCGAATTCTTCGCGTGTTTTTACGCCTTCCGGGCGCTGGTGAATGGACCGATCCGGCGGGAAAACCTGGCCTCTGGGGCGTCTGGCATAACGCGGTCGGCGTTTCTTACGTCGGCTCGGCAAGTGTCGCGCCAGTTGTTCGGATTGGCCTTCGGGGCTGTAGACATAGGCGTAGATCGTCTCGTGGCTGACCCGGACAGGCTGATCGTCGTAACCGAGGCGGCCCGCGATCTGTTCCGGCGTCCAACCTGCAATCAAACGGTCGATGACATGTGCGCGCAGGTTTTCCAAACGGATCAGCTTTCGCCGCCGAGCGCGTCTGGACTGCGCCGTTCGTTGTGCTTTGACGCCATAGTAGCCACTCAGATGCGACAACTCGGAGTCTTCGAAACGGTTCCGGTTGATCTCTCGATAAACCGTGGACCGATGCCTGCCGATCTCGACCGCAATCTTGCTGACGGGCATCTTTGCATTCAACATGTCCTCAATGGCGCGCCGCTCGTGCAGATCCAATTCCGTGTGTGCCAATTTCCGTTCTCCTTGCTTTTCAGCAAGATAGGGGATTTGTCGCAACGCAGTTTAGAATGTGCCAGCCTGCCGTTTCCGAGGCGCATAACAAGAAAGATGAGAAGCATGACAATCGCTGCACCGGCTGCAATCAGGAACGGTACAGGTTGCCACCATTCGTACAATATCGCGCCAAGTGCAGGGCCAGCCGTCCAACCCAGCGCACTGTAGAAAAGCCGAGATGTCTCAAAACATCCCAGTTCAATCCTGGCAACATGGTCGAGCACATAGGCGTTGAAGCACACAAATGTCGTCACAACGGCGAAAGTCGTGAGTGCGAGCCCCGCAATAACGGCAGCAGGGGTCGCAACGGTCGTCACAACCGCGCCCGCGACGTACGAAAGAGTGCCGAACACATAGACCCATCTCCTTGGGACAAAACGGATCAGGTAGGGAACCAGAAGACCGATCAAGAGTGAAACTGCGCCAATGGCGAAATAAATTTCGGACACAAATCGCGCATCCTTCAGCGCGTTGTACATCGCTACCGGAAAGACAGAGATCAAAATACCCCTGGCAATCGCCTCTGTACCCGCCAGAATGGCGAATCCCCGCACACTTGGTGCTGGCGCATGGCGAAGCCATTCTGGTATTCGACGTTCATGCATGAGAAGTGCTCAATGGACTGGGAACTAGTCAAACCTGTTTCCTCATTTTTTCTTTCCTGCGAGCGACCCGATGTCGTTTTTGTTAATCGCGTAAGTTACTTAAATTCCGAAACGGAATTTCGTTTTCTCTTTTTGACAACCCGCTTCACTGGCGTTCGATTTTCAACGCTGATTACAGCGAAAGGATTGCTGAACTCTGGCTGGGTTCGCTCAACAGAAAAGCCGCAAACGGGAAAGCACTGCTCGGCCGAAAAACCTACCGCTGCGGATGCGAGCAATTTCGGCAAGAGCAAAAGTCGTGGCTGCAAAAGTCGGTATTGTCCGTGATTTGTGAATTCAGGCTCGCCCAGGCTTTGCTGTCGCAGCGAATGTCGGCAAAGCGGGCTGCGGCTGCAACATCTGAAGGCCTCGCTCAAGGTCGGCATTGGGCCGATCCGCAAATGTGAGATTGGTGCGGAGGAAAGGGTTTTCGCTGTCGATCGGGACGTTTGAGACCACGAACAGAGCGTACTATAAGATCGACGACCAGTGATCTGATAACAGGAGAAGCTACACGCCTGTCTTAAGCGGCGCTAGTCTCCGATCCTAGCAGTACTGAAAGGAGCCGCCCAATGCCCCTCTTTTCTAAACTTTTCGGTGTCAGCGAAAAGTCTGAGCCGGAGCCGGTTTCGTACAAGGGGTTCGAGATTTTCCCCGACCTGATGCCCGAAGGTGGTAAATACCGCCTATTGGCCCGTATCGAAAAGATCATAGACGGAGATCGCAAGACCCATACGGTGATCAGGGCGGATGTCTTTGAAAGCCGGGATCAGGCTGAAAGCTTCAGCATCGCAAAGGCGAAGCAGGTGATTGACGAACAGGGCGGACGCCTTTTCGGCTCAGAAAACCGGTAGCTTGAAGCCCGCTGTGCGATCGGCAGGTACCATGTGAATGGCTTAGTTCGCATGAAGTACGGACGCAAAGCGGGGTGAATTCCACCGATGTCACAGAAATAACCTGTGGATGCGTTCTGGCACCACGAGATTTTGAGATTCAATGCTCCCATGGACATAGCGTCAGGGAGCAACAACATTGGGCAGAAAGTGTCTGCCCAATGTTGCTTCTCGTATGAAAATGCTTCTAAAGGCGTGTGACCAGCGTCACGCTTTCAGAAGCCCGTGTAACGGCGGTATAGAGCCAATTCCTCGCATATTTGTCGAAGATGTGACTTTCGTCCTCTATAATCACGTGGTCCCACTGGCTGCCTTGGGCTTTATGAACTGTCAACGCGTAACCATACTTAAACTGCTGAGAATTTTTCCGTTCCTTGTCCGCCAATCTCTTTTCGTCGTCAGTAAAAAACTCCGGATGCACACGTACGCGGTAGTTTTCATGATCCGGGAAGTCGCACGATTTCAGTTCCAACAACAAAGTCCCCGAAAACCGGGAATTCTTCGGTTCTGAGACGACCGTGAACATGCCTCCATTGACGATACCAAGGCCATGGTCATTGTGCTGACACACAAGGCGGTCGCCAACCTCAGGCAGGTCGCCGGCGCGCCCCAAGGCCCTGCGGATTTCTTCGTTGTAGTGGAAACGAGTGACGTTCCTACCTGCAAGGAGCTGGTCCGCATCCAATATCTCATCGATCTCAAGACTTCCGTCCGGCACCACACGGCTGTTCCCATAGGCGCCGTATTTCAGCGGTTTTCCTTCACGAATGTCTATCGCCAGTCGTAAGGCCGGGCTGTCCTTGGCCTGACGGTGGATTTCGGTCAGCATGGCGTCAGGCTTGGCGTTGGTGAGATAGCCCTCGCCGGCCACCGGCGGCAGCTGGGCAGGATCACCGAGTGCGAGGATAGGAGCTCCGAATGACATTAAGTCACGCGCTAAGTTTACATCAACCATTGAGCACTCATCGAGCACAATCAAGTCTGCATCCGCTGCTGCACTATCCGGATTGAGGTGGAAACTGAATTTACCAGCCGGTCCCTGCACAACCTTGTAGATCAGACTGTGGATGGTGGAAGCACCTTCACAGCCGTTGCGCTGCATCATCATAGCCGCTTTGCCAGTGAAGGCCGCGTAAACAACCCCTCCATTCAAACCGCTGGCCAGATGTCGCGCGATTGTCGTCTTGCCGGTGCCGGCATATCCGAAGAGCCGGAAGATCTTATGTGTCTTGGCATCGTTCTTCAGCCAGGAGCCTACGCAGTCTAGCGCCGAGATCTGTTGGTCGGACATAGTGAAATTGATAGCATTCATTAGGTTAGGTCTTCTGCAGGTTTTGGGGTTGAGAATTCTGGCCAACGGGCGAGGCTGGCCGAGCGTGTCTTGGGCGTCTTAGGGACAAACCAACCAGACGATTGATGGTCGGCTCTGCGTTCATGGAAATGAATGTGTAATGCCCCCCTTGTGACAGGGTAAACTTCAGGAGGGATGTTCCGGAGAAAGTATATAATTAGGGGGGCATTACATACCCGGAGGGGTTTCTTAATCTCCGGAGGGTGTAACGCTCCCCTAATATTTACTTCTTCTCTCTTACACTATTTCTGACACAAGGGAGCCATTACACGGCAACCTGCAACTTCGTTGCAGCATTGGCCTGAGATCTCGAGGAACGCTGGCGGGCGCGATATTCGTTCACGCGCCTCCGGTTTGCCCGCCTATCGGCCTCGGCAATCGGATCAGCGAAGCCCGTTTCTGAAAGGGTTTTCGAGATGACTGCCTGGCGCGCCAGTTCACATTTTCCACGTTGCGTACAGGACGAGCAAATAGGATTGTCAGACGTGACTACCCCGGGCACACCAAAACAACTCTGGTAGAACTCCTCGCTTGTAGGTGTCTTGAGCTCAACGGGTCTAAGGAAGCCGTTGGCAACGTCTTCTTGTGCTTTGCGTTTAGCACTTTCGACGGCCTTTTCCTCAAGGAAGTTACAATCAACGGCACGGAAATACTGGCGCTCGACCACGTGCCTAGCAACAAACCCGTCTATTGAATATACGCCGCGCCTCACCAAATCGAGCATTTCTTTACGAAATTGACGCTGCGCCGGAAGGCCCAGGTGGGAAAAACACGCGTACTGGGGCATGTCCTTCATCCGGTTCAATTCGAGGCCATGGCGGTCATCACTCCAGAACTCCACTATCTTGGTCAGCCAGACATCGCGTTTCTTCTCGCCAGGCCATAGCTGGTTGGGCTGCGGTGGATATTTGCGTTTACGCGCCGACGCGAACTTGAATGCGAACTCCAAGTAAGCAGGATACGGCAATCCGACCCGATCGGCGTTCAGACGTGCATCATTGAGCTGAGTCAGATCAGAACTCCGTTTGAAAAAGTTCAACTTGAAACCGACCTTAATGTCGGATGCAGCGGTCGCGTCGATGTTCTCGCGATAGTAATTCCTGTACGCTTCGATGTAGGCACGATGAAACTGCTTCGTGGCATCAAAAGGTGTAAGAAAACGATATTCCGGCCATTTGGTCGGCATCACTTCGGCCTCGTGCGCGCGGCATTGTGTCGGTATCAGCGTGAGCATGCGATGAAGCTTGTTTATCCTCAGTTTGTGTTGATCCATTGTCATTTGACATATCTCTTTCGTGCCAGGACCGACCTTGAGGTCGAAATCCCGGTCTTGTCTTTGGGCTTGTGTTGGGTGGGTTGTCGCTAGCGCTAGATCAGACGAGGTGTGTCTCTTCTGAACCGGCGTTCCGGTGCTCACTAGTCCAGTGACCCAGCTTCATGGCGGTGTCGCGCAGCTTGCGATACCGGCGACGGGCCTGCTCGATCATCCGATAGCCCTGCCGGTATTCCGGTGCCTCATAATAACCTAAACGCAGGCCTTCGATTTCGCGCAGTAGATCGCTCGCGCGTTTGTTGAGAAAGCGAGCCTGATCTTTGCGTGAAAGCTTTTGTAGCGATGCTAGAGAGGGCGAAGGCGGTATCCGAGGCGGCAGTAAGGGGGCTTCGCCTACCAATCCTCTGCCGTCAATGTCAGCGGTCGTAGTATGAGTTAAATCAAACTGCTCAAGAATCTCTACCAGATTATTCGCCACACCTAGAAGGCAGGCGGTAAGTTCCGGTGCATCCTTTTCGCCACTAAGTTCATCTGCCATCGTTTTCAGCAAGAAAAACACAGTGCCCTTGTCGATAAATTCGTGATTGGCGCCTGCGATGTTCTTTTTCAGGTTGATGTTGGGAGCAGTCAATTTGCAAACATCTATTGTTCCGCCAAGGCGGTTGGAGGTCGTGTCCATTTTGGACTCCTTTCAAGATTTCAATTGGTGAGACCAGCTGTCGGCCTCTGAATTGACTATAGCAATGCGTCCTTCGACTTGCGGCTTTTAGCGAATTTTTTTGCCTCGAACTTTGTGACACGCCGAAGTGAACATCCGGTGGCGGGTGATCTTTCGTACAAAATGGATCTCTGCCGCGTTCTAAGATTACCCTTCTACTTGAATGGATAATAATGAGGCCATGATCGCTTCTGTTCACCTCTTCAATTCAGCCGGCCCGACCTTCCGTGCCGAATTGTTCATCGTGACGGCCAACATCGCGTGGACATATCTACTCCGCGCTTGGTTAAAAAAGGAGAGGTTCGACTACCGGCAACCGCTGGATCGAACTTGTTCTCGAAGGGTGTGCAGAAAAACAGGACAGCTATCGTTGATGATGATCAGTAGCCGCGTAGTCAAGGCAGCGTGGATGGACACTTCAGCCAAAGGATCATCTTAGTTACGCAGCCTTGTTTTAGTCGGGCGCAGAGGTCGGCGCGGGAAGCCCGCTAGGGAGCGCCGGCTTGAACTTGTAGTCAGTCCCTGGGTTATCGAAATCACTATCGAAAATGGTGGAGAGCGGTACCATCCAAAATTTACTTTCAAAATATATCAATAGCTTATGATTTTTCTCCGATCTACAACGCGCATCCGACGTTGTGCTTGCTATAGACTTATTGATCACACGAAAAAGGAACCTCCCGGCAATGCGTACGCAGATCAGGAATTCGGCGCCCGTGTCCGAAACTTCGATGGCTGAATACCACCCTGGCATCTGGGTTGTGGATATAACCCTCTGGGCGGTTACGTAATGAGTAGTGACGAAGCACTCATCACGATCGAGGAATTCGCGGCCGCCTTACATCGCACGATCACCCCCAGAACGGTTCGGACCATGATACACCAGGGCGAGATCCACGCGGTTCGCCTCGGCAAGCGCTACTACATGACCCACGACGAATTGAAGAGGTTCACAACATGCCCCGTAAACGCAAACCGGCCCGGCTCTTCCAGCGCAAGGACGATGGCGCCTGGGTCGTCCTCGACGGAGGGCAGCAGATCCGGACAGGCTTTGGTGATGGATTTCATGAGGCAGCGGAAGAAGTCCTGAGCAATTACATCGCCAGCAAGAAGCAGCAAGATGATCGCGTCCGCGACCCGAGCGAGATCACCGTCGGCGAAGTTTTGGTGCATTACGGCGAGGCTAAGGTAAAGGTGGTCCGCGACGGGGACCGCCTGCTCTACACGATACAGGCACTGTCGCCCTACTGGAGCGACCTCAAGGTGTCCCAGATCGACATCGACAGGTGCCGGGGCTACACGGCCTGGAGACGGTGCGCGGCATGGACCGTCCGGCGCGAGATGAACACACTGAATGCCGCTGTCAAATACGCCCTGGCGTCGCGCAAGATCAGCCATGCACCGATCGTGACCCTGCCTGAGAAGGGAGTTGCCAATGACCGCTGGCTGACCGAGGAGGAGATCCAGCGTCTGCTGGAGACCTCTGCTTCTCACGTCCAGCGGTTCATCAAGATCGCGCTATACACCGGACGTCGGAAGACCGCGATCACGCGGCTGAAGTGGATGCCTTCCCTTGATAGCGGCTGGGTCGATCTTGACAGCGGGGTGATCCATTTCCTTGGCAAGGCCGAGGCCGAGACCAAGAAGCGTAAGGGAATGGTCAAGATGCCTGGCACGCTCCACGCGGAGATGAAGACCTGGGCCCAGGAGGGGAGCCACGTGGTGTCGCTTAAGGGGGCGCCGATAAATCGGATCGACAAGGCCTTTCGTGCGGCTGTCCAGCGGGCCGGTCTTAAGGACGTGACGCCGCACACCCTAAAGCACACTGCGGTTACCTGGGCGTTCATGCACGGCATGACGCTGGAGAACGCCACGGCCTATTTTGCAACCTCGCGCGAGACCTTGGAAAACGTCTATCGGTCCTACAGCCCAGATGCGCTTAAGAACGCAGCGGGAATTATGGACTGGAAGATATGAAGTGCTAATTCGGTAGTTGGTGGATGCCGGTAGTGAACGAACTGAGCACATCTATCGAACGAAACGTTGCGGATATCGTTGCGACGATTCCTCTCAAAACAACAAAGGCGCCCTCAGGTGCCTTGTTTTGTTGGTCGGAGTGAGAGGATTCGAACCTCCGACCCCTGCCTCCCGAAGGAACGGGCCTGACTTTAACCCATTGTAATTATTGTAATGTACTATCATTTCACTGTTCCTTTGTTCACGTTTGTACCGATCTATATCCGGAAATGATCTGGATATCAGATTGCATCCGCCGCTCCTCTCTGGTGATCAGGGTGATGATGCCCATAGTTCTTCTCAAGCGTTTCGTGGGTCATACCCAGGAAGCCGCAGGCGTCCCACTTGGGCGCCCCCTTTTGCATTAGCCAGGTCGCACAGGTGTGCCGCAGAGTGTGTGGAACGACTTTTCGGTCCCCCTCGGTCTCCAAGCCTGCCGCCACAACGGCAGTCCTAAATGCGCGTTTGACGTTCTGCAGTGACTTGCCGCGATGGGTGACTACGAATTCGTCTACCGGAAACCGCCTTCGTCGGCATAGCAGGTGCTTCTTCAGACGCGCAGGCAGCCTAGAACTCGGGCGTTCCTTTTTCGTGCGGCGCCGTCCAACGGGGTTCCAGTAGATGATGTTGCTATGAAAATCGATATCAGACCAGCGCAAGGATAGGATCGCCTCCTTTCGCTGGCCGGTCAGCAATCCGATCCTAAGAAACAGAGTCAGGTGCTCAGTCTTTGACTCGGTCGGCACGCCATCCTCCAGAGGCGTATCGAAGCTCCGCGATACCCGGATTAGCCTTAGCGCTTCATCACATGTCAGGAATCGGATACGACCCTCGGGTTTCGGAGGTAGTCGGACCGTTATTTTGCGCGTGATTAGCTGATCTTCCTCGGCACGCCGGATAGCAGTGGAGAGCAAACTGAGCTCCCTTCGCAAGGTGCCGTCCTTCAGCCCCTTGTCTCGACGGCTCTTCCGGCGTTTCTGGCAGTATTCTTTAATGAGCACATCGTTGATATCGCCCACGGCATAGCCATCAAAAAACCTGATGATTGGCTTTGCTGCATTGGCCAAACGCTCCGGGTCAGTAACGTCGTCAAATCGCTTCGCCAGATAGTGCGAAACTGCGTCAGTCACATAGAATTCGTGTGGCTCGACCGCGCGATCCGGCCTGAAGCGCCTTAGCTTCCATTCTGCGAAGTAGAGTTCAGCCTGGTCGCGATCCCCAGTGCCAGTCGAGTGCTCACGGCTGCGTCCCCCTTCGGTCCAGTAGATGTACCAATTGCCATCGGCGAGGCGTTTTCGGTCGCGTGCAAGGCGGGGCGGGGTCGGTTTGCGGGGCATGCTTTCACCGTAAATTGATCGAGGTATCGTTCCCACGCACCATTGGGAATCTTGGGGTTTCGTCGGCCTGGGGCTGTATAAATATGATCCAGCATGTCTTCGCGGATTAGATAGCGAACGTTTGAAACGGGGATGCCCACTCGTTCAGCTAATTCCCTTGGTGTCTCGAGAATTTTTTGCAATTTCAACTCCTCAATGACTGCACACATATCGAGGCAAAATTTTCGTTTTGCGTTCAGATCGAAACAAAACTACGATAATGCTACCTAAAACGAACTAAATGCCTCTATGAGCGGTTACATTGAATAGAGATAACCATAATCGTGGTCAATGCAACCACAAAAAGGTACATCATGACTGTTCCTGACCTAGGGGTGCGCCTTGCGGCTGTCCGAACCGAGGCGCGTCTGTCACAAGAAGAAATGGCGCAACGACTTAGCATCAGTCGAAGTGCATATCAGTACTATGAACGTGGCCAACGCGACCTAACCGCCACCCTACTTCTGAAGGTTTATGAAGAATTCGATGTCGATCCGCTCTGGATGCTCGAAGGGGACACTGCTGAAGGCAAAAGCCGCCGACATTCGGAAATGGCGCATGCCTATCGTAAACTTGGAATCGCAGTTGAGCACAGAATAATTAATCGCGGCCTTGTTGTAGCACCCGAAAAGAAATGGGACGCTATAGATTTTCTTTTCAAAGAAGCTCTGAGCCCCGAAACGATTGAGGGCCTTAACCAAGTGCCCGATATAGCCAGAATTGACACCATCTTAAGGTTAGTCGCTTGATGTTAGAGAACGAAGTTTTGCGAAAAGCCGAGCAATTGAGGCCGCGCAAAGTGGGCGTGTTGGGCAAGGTAGATAGCATCCTAGAAGAGACCCAACTTGATGCACCGTACCAACCTGGAAGCTCCAACGGAGTTAGGCCGACTAGAGGTTGCCCGAATGCCACGGAATGTGAGGCCTGCGGAGGGATTGAGTATCTTTCTAGAGAGTTTTGTCGTTGCGGCCATTATTTACGTGGCCAACTAGAAGACGAGTACTTGTCATGGGTGCGTAGGCTGGAGCATGAGGTTGAAGAAATATCTACGGATTATTTGCAGAAGCAGAAGAAGTTGAAAAAAGGTTTGATGCTTACAATTCTTCTTCTCACCCCTCCGATAGCCGTTCAAGTTACCAGCCCAGATCTACTAGGGCTTTTCGCGTACCTTTGGATACTAGCCGGGCTTGTTGTTGTGTGTATTCTTGCGTTTATAGAAGCAAGACTTGCGCGCCCAACCAATGATGCTACTGAATTTCTGCAAAACTCCTCTCTCCAAGTCTATCTGGAACACAGAAATCTAATCTTGAACTCAAGTCCGGATGCTTCTGGATAGACTGGTTCCCTCAAAAGTATGATGGAAGCATGAGTTTTAGTTCTATCGATTTATTTGCAGACTGCTGCGGCCTTTCGCTCGGGCTTAGGATTTGCATTCCCTGGAACTTGTACTTCAACATTTGGTTGCAGCGCGTGTTTGTCCTGTTAGGATCATTGAAAATAAGAGATTTTTTCAGGCTAATATTCAGCGCCTCGACAGGCTCGTTGAGCCCGTTCCTGCCGTTTAGCGAGAGTCGGTCTTTCGCATATGCGGTAGGTCAAAAACCGCACATTCCGGACGTTCAAATTCCAGTGTCGGATGGCAAGGCTGCGGACTTAGCTGCCGTTAACTTTTAGCGGTCAAATGTCCGCTTCCCCCGGTGTTCTAGTGGTCTCTGTCGCACAAGCCGTGGTCGGCCAACGATGCTAATACGTAGCAGTCTTCGGAAACGCCTTCACCATTGCAGCCCTTCGATATCCGGTTGAGTTCCTTTTCAAGTGTTCGGAGGCGTTTGATCTTGGCGCGGACCTCTTCAAGTTGAGATGTTGCGATATCCGTCGCAGCCTCGCACGACCGGTCGGGGTGCTCCTGCAATTCGATCAGCGAAGAAATTGCTTCAATTGAAAACCCAAGATCACGCGCATGGCGGATGAAGCTCAGCCGCTCCAACCCAGCTTGGTCGTATCGTCTTTGGTTGCCTGACGTGCGCTCTGCCTCGGGCAGTAGTCCCATTTGCTCGTAATACCGGATGGTCGGAACTTTGACCTTTGTGCGCTTAGAAAGCTCGCCAATGGAAAACATGAAGAAACCTCTTGAACCTCTAGTCACTAGAGACATTACATCATGAACAACCTAAGATGAAAGAGGATTCCCATGGCTGGTTGCTGCGGACATGACGCCAAGTTTGACGGTGTTTCAGATGACTACAAAAGACGGCTCTGGATCGTGATCGCGCTCAACGCGGCGATGTTCTTTGTCGAGATGACAGCGGGTCATTTGGCCAAATCCCAAGCGCTGCAGGCAGACGCACTCGACTTCGCAGGCGATGCGCTCACCTACGGCATTTCGCTTGCTGTTATCGGGGCCTCTCTCCGCGCGAGAACGAATGCAGCACTGTTCAAAGGCATCAGCCTTCTGATGATGGGCCTTTGGGTGTTCGGATCGACTATCTATCGCGTCTTCTATGTTGGCGTTCCAACTGCAGAGATCATGGGGGGCGTCGGCTTTCTCGCGTTGCTTACCAATCTAGCAAGCGTCTTGCTTTTGGTCCGCTACAAAGATGGTGATGCCAATGTTCGGTCGGTTTGGCTGTGTTCGCGCAATGACGCGATTGGGAACGTGGCAGTGATGTTTGCAGCACTTGGTGTCTGGGGTACGTCGACAGGTTGGCCTGATCTTGTCGTGGCAACCGTCATGGCCGGGCTCTTTCTGTCGTCTGCCTTCCAAATTGTGCGCCAAGCCTTGGCTGAGCGCCGGGAAATGAGCGACCATAAGCACGCGGAAGCATGATGCAGCCGACCAAGCGCAAAAACAGACCTTCGCCATAGCGCGGCATCTTGGGAGGTATAGGCTCGAAGCAGTCATTCGCTGCAACTTGCTTGAACGACTGCTACGCGGGACTTTGCTGCCCTACATGATGACCGATCAAACGTCTGCTTTTGCAGTGCTTTAGAAACATCGTGACACAATCGTTCAGTAATCAAGGGCACTGTGACCGCGGGGATTCACTCTTTAGACTCTTGATCTGACGCCTCGTCCGGCCAACCAGAAAGGAAAAACTGCCAGGTCGCGATGGTCCCAATCGCGCCAAACAGAATGGCCCAGAACAAGTTCCCGGTTACAAGCTCCAAGATCGCCCATCCAACGCTCAAGAGTGTGACGGCAACCCGCCGCCAGAGCGGAAGAAAGAAGGGTACGCGAAGTTCGAACATGTTCATCCGGGGATCACTCCAACGCTGTGGAACACGCGATGTTAGACCTCTGGCATGATAGTTGCGCCGGTAAATGCAATCAACTAACGTCCTTCCCCACGGTTACATGTCTCAGGTTCTGTGCACACCATTGACCGTTGCGATTGTCGACGGTGCACGCAGCCAATATTTGATTCCTCGGCATCGTAGCGCACAGCTCCGGCAGCCACACCACGATGTCATTCGCTGTCACTTCACAACGTCTACCTTGCTTCTGTTTAGCGAAATAGCGATTGCAGCAATCAGCAAAACACCCAAGGCGACCTGGCTCCACGAAGGGGGTACGCCCGCGATTGTCAGCCCATTGCGGACGATTGTCAGGGTCAATGCCCCGATGATTGTTTTGACCACACTGCCATAGCCACCTGTCAGCGGCGTACCACCAAGCGCAACCGCAGCAATTGCGTCGAGCTCAATCATCAGACCCGCCTGGGGCGTCGCCGCTCCTGCCCTTGCCAGGTTGACGCAAGCCGCCAATCCCACCATCAGCCCTGCAGCGGCAAAGACCTTGATCTTGAACGTCGTGACATTGATGCCGACCAGGCGGAGAACCTTCTCGTTGCCTCCAACGGCTCGCAACTGTTGACCAAAAACAGTCCTCTCATAAAAGGCCCACATAAACAGCGCGACAATCGCCGCGAGGATGAAGATCGCGGGGAATTTGCCCATCGACAGAAGCCAAGGTGCTGCGACAGACGAGATGTTGGTGCCGCCTGACACGCTATCGTCCGTTATATAAATCGCCGTGCCGTCTGATGCGATAATCACAACGGCGCGCACGATGATCAGCATTGCCAATGTTGTCACAAATGATGGGATCTTGAGCAGTGAAATAATCAGGCCGTTGACCATGCCAACAAGGCCACCTGCGACAATTCCCAGGATCAAGCCCACATCCCCGAACCAGAGCATTCCAAGTGCACCCAGAAACGCCGAAAATGCCAGGCTTGACCCGATGGAGATATCAATTGAACCAGTTGTCACGATCATCAACTGCGCGAATGCCAGTAACATCAAGACAGGCGTTTGCTGCGCAATGAACGTCCAGTTGCGCATCGACATGAAGCGGTCGCCCGAGATCGCCCAGAACAACAAGATTACCAGAACAATGGCAATGAAAGGCACATAGTCTCGCAACATTTCGGCGCGTTTGGGCGTCAGGAATGGGCGGGAGGCGGTTGTTTCGGTCATGTCGTTCTCCTCATTCGCCGAGAGTTATGGCCTTCACGAGCCGGTCCGAGGTAATCTCGTCGCGTTTGAATTCGCGCGATGTGACCCCGTGATGGGTCACTACGATACGGTCAGCCAGGCGGCGCACCTGATCGAGATTGTGGCTTACCAAAAGGAATGACGTGCCCTGCTTGTCGCGCACATCCTCAACCAATCGCTCAACTTCCGCCGTTTCATTCGGTCCAAGTGCGGCGGTCGGTTCGTCAAGGATTACGATGTCGCTCCCCCAGGCAATTGCGCGCCCGATCGCGATACTTTGTTGTTGTCCTCCGGACATGGAGGAGATTGGTTGCGACAGATCCTGAACGGTGGTGACATTGAGCTGCGCGAGGGCTTCACGGGTTTTTTCGCGCATCTTTCGTTCATCCACAAAAATCCCCCATTTGCGGGGGATGCGCCCCAAAAACAGGTTGTAGGGCGCCGTCATATTGGGAACCAGTGCCAGATCCTGATAAACGACTTCGATCCCGCATTCCTGCATATGCGAAACACTGTGCTCAGCCCGGGATACTTCCTTGCCATTGATGATGATCTGTCCGCCGTCCGGAACATGGGCCCCAGCCACAACCTTCATCAACGTTGATTTTCCGGCACCATTTCCGCCCACGATCGCGACAACTTCACCGCGATGAAGATCAAAGGAGCCGTCACGCAATGCCTGGACACCACCAAATGACTTCGAAACGTGTTTCACCGAAAGAAGAGGTTGAGCCGTCTGGTCATTCATAGTGGGTTCTCCTTCATTCCTATCCGCTTGCTTCAGCAACAAGGGCTTCTGGCTCGGCTCTGGGAGAACCGAGATAGGTTTGTGCAAGTACGTCCAGAAAGGCCCCGCGCAGCACAGTATCTTCACTTTGCTGGCTCAGCTCGATGTCGACGGCATCGTAGATGCTTGGCAAAACCGTCGCTTTTACATGGGTCTTGATGTGTTCCAGAAACCTTTGACCGAACCCGGCATATTCATCTCCGATCACAACCAAATCCGGATTGACGAAGTTGATGCAGTTGGTGATGCCTTGCGCCAGATAGCGTGCAACCCTGTGCACCTCTTCGCTGGCAAGCCCGTCTTCCGCTGCGTATGCGTCAAGGACCTGAGAAAAATCAGCGTCTGAAGTCAATGTTGTACTGCTGACGTTCTCTGCGCGCTCCCGTATGGCACGCAGTAGCGCAATGCGCGACGTGAAGAGTTCCAGACAGCCTCTATTTCCACATTTGCACTGCTCGCCATCAACGCTGATGGACGTATGCCCCAATTCACCTGCAAGACCTTGCGCACCCCGGTGCACATGGCCATCCACGACAAGCGCCGAGCCGATCCCCTGACCGGCAGACACGTACAACATGACCTTGGCCCCCAGCGCCCGGCCATGATGGCGCCATTCAGTCAAGGCTGCTGCCTTGGCGTCGTGTGTGGAGTGAACAGGAATGTCAGGATAGCGGGAGCGCAGCTCGGGGATCAGATCGAAGCCCTGCCATTGAGGGCTTTCAGTCATGAGGATGACACGTTCATCGCGCTCCAGGAACGGGCCAGGAACAGCCACGCCAATGCCATCGACCTGTTTCAAATTGCCAATCTGGCGATCCAGTGTCTCGGAGATCTCCTTGAAAGTCTGCTTGGCGGACCCGTCCCGTGCGATGGGGAATTCACTGGTCTCCAGCAGGTCACCGCGCAGATTAAATGCAGCAATGGAAAAGCTACGGCGTTGCAATCTAAGACAGAGGATGTATCGCCCGGAACCAACAAAGCTGAGGTTGATCGATCGCCGACCACGCCCCCCACGAACAAGTCCCACTTCCTCAACGATGCCATTGTCAATAAGTGGTGCTATCGCACGTGTGACAGTCGCCTGATCCAATCCGGTGGCTACGCTGATTTCCTTGCGCGAGCATTCTCCCATGTCGTGCAAAGCTGCAAGGATGGCGCGCCTGTTGTGGCCTTGAATACCTTCGATCGACAAGCCTTTTTGAGCAAGTTTCATGTCCGAACCCCAATTTTTTCAATTTGGCTCAAACATAGCGAGTTTTGCTTGCAACCTGCAATCAACTCTCGGGTGCTACGCATCGACGCCCTCCTGAAACAGGATGTCGGCGAATGTAGCACTTTGTCGGATCCTCTCCGCGTTGGGCATGTCGGTCTTGGTGATCTTTTCCCGCGTCTCGACTTCACCTCTGCCGCCACGCTCGTGGCGTCGCTTCAAGCGCTGCTTCAGGAGTTCATCCGGCGTGTCTACAAAGATACGCAGGTCGAAATGCGATGCCGCTCGAATCCAAGGCGCTTCATTCATCAGAATGTAGTTGCCCTCGACTATGCAAAGGGCCTCGTTTCCTTCGATCCTGGCGCCTTCTGGGACCGGGTCATGTATGTGCCGGGAATATCGCGGCCACCAAAACGCATCTCCCCTGGACAAACGTTCCACCGCGTGGGCAAACGCGTTGCCATCAAACGTATCGATACGGCCTTTCACGCTTCTAAGCCCTTCGGCCTCAAGCTGGGCGTTTGTTTTGTGAAACCCGTCCATCGGGCAGTAGGCAGCGATGTGCCCGGCAGCGCGTAGATCCTCGGACAGCCGCTCGGACAGCGTAGACTTACCCGTCGCCGGAGGCCCTGCAATTGCTACAATGAGCGGCGGTTGACCTGCACTTATCCGCTTTTCAATTGCGCCCAGAAGGCTGGCATAGTCGGCGAGGTGCTCAGGCATCCATCCAACTCCGCGTACCCGCATGGGTGCATGACTTACCCGCGATCTGGTTGGCGATATTCAACGCATCTACAAATGACCCGGTCTCGAGATACGCGTGGCAGAAAGCGCCGTGATAAATGTCTCCTGCGCCCAAGCTATCGACAACGTCCACCTCCAAAGCGGGTATCTCGCCCCGTCGTCCCTGATCATGCCAGACGACCCCAGCGTGACCCCGTGTCATTGCCCAGCGTTGGATGTCCAGTTCCTCACACATATTGGCAAAGGCGCGCAGTCCCTCGGGACAAAACACGTCGCTGACAATTGGAATATCGGCCAGCTTTAGAAAATCCGGTGACCAGTCTTTCCAGCCGCCGCCATCCAAAATGATTGGCCCTTCAAACGCACGTAAGGCGTCAGCGTGCGCCGCAACAAAATGCCGTTCGTACTGGTCGATCTGAATCAACCCGTATCCTTCCGTCAGGATCAGACCCTCTTGAGAACGCACCTTTTCGCACTCATCCCCTGCGCCATTGACAATCATCCTGGCCCCAAGGCTCCGGGTTGAAACAACTGTCGAAAGAGGGATGCGATAGTCCGGGTCATTACTGATGTCGTGCACCGTAACGTTCCTGTCCTTCAGATCGGACGTCAGCATTGTCTTCATTGGGCCCGGCGCGCCCAGCGATGTGGCCAGCGCCGCCGTTCCACCAAGATGGGCGAACGTAACGGCAGCGTTCAAAGCAGACCCGCCCGGGATCACATCATTGCTCAAAGCCTTGGTCTTCCCGTCCGGACCCGGAAAATCCTCAACAAGCGCGGTGACATCCATCACCGAGCGGCCTATGAACAGCGCCCGGCTCACGCGGCCTTCCGGGATGGATCGAGCCCGCCATCAGCATACCGCTTTGCCATTTCTGCAACTGGGATCGGCTTGATTTTACGCCCGTGGCCCGCCACCCCGAACCTCTCGAACCTGTCACGGACCAGCGTTTCAAGCTCCGCCATCCCGGCCAAGATAAACGCCCGAGGATCGAAATTCGATGGGTTGTCCCGGGAGAAGCGCCGCATTGCGCCGGACATGGCCATGCGGCAATCGGTGTCGATGTTGATTTTTCGAACACCATGCCGGATCCCGCGTTCGATCTCTTCGACGGGGACGCCCCAGGTTTGTGGCATTTCACCGCCAGAGGCGTTTATCAAGTCCTGCAAACCCTGTGGCACAGAGCTCGACCCATGCATGACAAGATGGGTATTCGGCACGCGACGATGGATCGCCTCAATCTGGCTGATGGCCAGGATGTCGCCATCCGGTTCCCTTGTGAATTTATAAGCGCCATGAGACGTCCCACAGGCTATCGCTAGCGCATCGACCTTGGTTGCAGCAACAAACTCCGCTGCCTGATCGGGATCGGTCAATAGCTGATCGTGATCCAGTTTGCCCTCTGCCCCGGACCCGTCTTCTTCACCCGCCTCGCCGGTTTCAAGCGATCCAAGAACACCCAGCTCTCCTTCGATTGAGGCACCCGTCCAATGTGCGATCTGTGCAACGCGAGCCGTGATATCGACGTTGTGGGCATAGCTGGCGGGTGTCTTGCCGTCGCCCATCAGGGAGCCATCCATCATGGCCGAGGTGAACCCCGCAGCGATGGCGCTGACGCAGGCCTGCTCATCATGGCCGTGGTCCTGATGCAGACAGATTGGGTTGTCGGGATACATGGACGCCAGTGCGTTCACTATAGCGACGATCATCCGATCTCCGGCATAGGCCCTGCGAACATTCAAGCTGGCTTGCAGGATCACCGGTGCATCGCAGGCGCGCGCAGCGTTCATGATCGCAAGGCCCTGCTCCATATTGGAGATGTTGAACGCCGGCACACCAAATCCTTGATCCGCCGCATAATCAAGCAATTGTCTGAGGGTTATGAGGGGCATGGCGAGGCCTTTACTTGCGGAAGTTGAGATTGTGGAATTTCGCCGAGCCTTCCTGAACAAAGAGACCCCAGGCATCGGTATTGGAGATGTCATAGACCCTGAAGGATGCAACAACCTGCCCGGCCACAAAGCACTCGATGGCCGACCCGTTGCGCAGGATCTGGACCCGGTAACACCCATCCTCCGGTGTGAAGGCGAGCGGACGCTCGACCAATGGGCTGTCGATCTCCTGACGGACCTCAATGCCATGCCGCTCATTGAGCACCAGGCTGTCCCAAAGTGGATCCATCGCGGCAGGCCAGCGATCAAACAGGACGCGCTCCTTCATGGGCTCGATTGAAAGGCTGTAACCGCTGTCCAGATGATCGCCGCCTCGGGGTTCGATGAGAATACCCACAGCTTCGGTGGCGGGATCAGGTTCAATCACTACATCGAGCAACACGTCATCCCGGTTCGGACCGTCGATGAACGCGTATCCGTATGATCCTGTCGCATCACACCGAGGGTCTGCATCGCCGGTCCAGTCTCCCAACATGGGGCGCAGCTTGTGGGGCACGGTCTCTGCGTAACTCTGGTCCACGTTATCGGGCAATTTGCAGGTCAGCGTGCCGTCTGGCAGCGAGACAAGTTCGCGCGGGCTGCCCAGTTCTCCGCCCCAAACCCAGCTGCGCTTGGGGCCATGATGCTTGCGGAACGGTATCCATGCGAAACTCATGCGACGGTCGCCATCGCTGGCCGATTTGGCAGCGTAAAATCGACGCCCGTCAAGACTGTCGAGCTTGCGGCTTTCCCAAGGACCATCCGGGGATTTTGACACCCGATACACTGTTTGCATTCGTTCCGAGTAGCGGCTTTCAACCAGATACCACCAGTCGCCCAACTTGAAGATTTCCGGGCATTCCGGGCAATGCGTCAACATCGAGGACGCCAGCGGCGGGCCAACCTCCCAGCTTTCCAGATCATCGGACGTGGCAACGGCAACACAGCCCCGGCGAAACTGCGGACCTTCCTTGAGGCGCGCTGAGATCAGCATCTTGAAGCACCCTGCCTCTTCGTCGCGGTAGACAAAGGGGTCGCGCCAATCGACGGTTTCGTACCAGCGGGGATCGGGGAAGATCATCGGGTTGGATCCGGATTTCTCCCAGGACTTGAGATCAGTCGATGTTGCCTTGCAAATTGACTGCGGTGAAGCAGATTGACGATTGTAACCTGTGTAGAAGAAGTGAAACACGCCCTTGTGCTCAATGACAGAGCCGGTCCAGATCCCATCGCCGTCGCACTCACCGTGCGCGCCGGGGCCAAAAGCGTCGGGCATCACCTCCCAGTTTACGAGGTCATCTGACCGAAGATAAGCGGTCGAGACGCGCGCCCGCTCAACATATTCCCACGCGCCCACAGGGGGTTGGGAAAAAAACAGATGCCACGTGCCATCGTGGTAGAATGGCATTGTATCACCAGCGGCAGCACCGCGCTCCGGAGCGTATCCGAAAAGTCTCATCTGCGGACCTCGAAAAGAGTTTGATTTTTTAGTCCCCCGACCCATTGAACCGGGGGAGGGCTCGCTGCGTGCAAGGGGAGTTATTGCACGTAGTCTTGCCAGTTTGCCTGCCACGCGTCGATGAAACCGGGCAAATCAGCGTCGGGATTATGGACCTTGCTGAGGCTGCGAACGGTTTCCGGTGAAAGAATACATCCGTTCAGAAGACTGTTGGCATAGGTATCCACATTGTCGGCTGTTACCGGAATGAGGCCGACCCGCGGCTGGGTGTCTTCAATCGGGTGACCGTGCAAGTAGTCATAGAGTTGGATAAGGCCGAACCCGCCAACCATCCAATGGCCACCGATCGAGAAACTCAGTTTGCCATCCTTGATGAATTGAGCGACCTGCTCGTCAATGTCGGTGGTTATGATGGCGATGTCGTCACGCCCTGCCTGTTCCACCGCAAATTGACTGCCGAGACCGGCGACCGCGCCAAGCACGATGATCGCGTCAATCTCGCCGGGTCCGAAGCGGGCAATGAACTGCTCGGCATATTTCTGGCCATTCTCCCGGTTCAGACGATCCCAACTTTCAGCGATCACTTCGACCCCTGCCGCGTCCAATTCCGATTGAACTCCCGCCCAGATTTCTTCCGCAGAAGTCACACCTTTCTGGTTCCAGACCATCGCGACTTTCTTGTGTCCGAGATCTGCGGTGGCTTTGCCGATTGCCTGACCCCAAGTGTCATTGTTCTGGGTCACCTGCGCGATGAAATCCTCACCTTCATAGTCATCGTCATAGCTGGACACCACCAGTCGACCGACGGCAATACCAGGAATATCATTCTCTTCGAGAAGACGCGCGACCTGGATACCGGCCGGCGACGTCAGCGGGTTGAAGATCAGCCCGTCCGGGCCGCTTGCGATGATGGATTCAGCTTGCGCCGCGTGCTGTTCTTCCGAGTTCTGATCGTCAAACTCCTTCAGCTCGACACCCAGCGCTTCAGCGACGCAGCGTTCAAAACGATGGCGGTTGATAACCCAAGGGTTTGTTTCCGGCTGGCCAAGGTCAGCGATTACCAGATCGGTACGAGCTTCGCTTTGAGCCGTTGCCACGCTCGCAAGCGGCAACATGGCTGCTGTCACAAGCAAAGGCTTGAGCATCTTGTAGGTCATGATCTCCTCCCTGGAGAGTTTTTCGCGTTGATTGCGGAGAGGTAAACTCCTATTTAATGCGTACTGCAATTAAATGCAGTTTGCAAGTATATATCCAATCCGCTGAACCAACCCGGGAACTTTGAGGTTGCGAAGTGGCAAAAATCCAGGCTTTACGGCTCAAGCAGTCAAGGCATCAAGTTCCGCGCGAACCACGCGGTACGGCAGGACCCGGTGTCCTGACTCAGGTTCCGAGCGGTGTGGATGCCCTGGGCGTGGTCCTCGTAACGATCGGCGTAGTCGTTCACAAATCCGCGCAGATGTCGTCTGCACCTGTCAACGGCGACTGAAATCGGCCATTCGCTGCAACCTGAAGAACGAGCAGGTTGGGCTCGCACCGGACTTTCTCTGCGACGGGCCCGAATTGGTCGAATGAGCCCTGAACCGCCATTGATCACACTTCAGCCTTTCGCTCATGCAGCAGGTCGCGATCCGCGCAAACCGGACATTTCCTGTCTGGTTCGTGGATGGCTGTGACGCGGACTCTCCAGACATTGGCCTTTGGGCATGTTGCTGACGCAGCATCCGTTTGCATCTGCGGCACGTTCGATGTGGCAGCGCAGCGCAAATCACCGAAGCAGCCGCTCGACAGCGCGGATTTGGCTGAGACCGAAACTGTAGTTTCGCCGCAGCCTGGTCTGACAACTCAGACGCGGATGGGGTGGATGGCGCCTGCAGCCAACCGTCGCGCTTTGCGGCATACTGTAGAAGTCATCTTCTGACAGGAAAGGAACCCCACCATGGAAGTTACAACAGTTGGACTGGATCTTGGTAAGGACGTCTTCCAAGCTCACGGCATCACCGCAGACGGGGCGATTGTTTTCAATCGAACAATTCGACGCAAGCAGTTGCTTAAGTTCTTCGAGAAATTGCCGAGTTGCCTTGTCGGGAAAGAAGCCTGCGGGTCGGCCCATCACTGGGCGCGCGAGCTGACCGAAATTGGTCATGATGTGCGGCTCATGCCTGCGGCCTATGTCAAACCGTATGTCACGCGCCAGCCCGTGCCTGCGGCGAAGCCAAGCTAGCCCGTGCAGAACTTGGGGTCGAGTTTATAGTGGACGCGGCCTACGATTGATCTGTTGCGGGTTTCGGCTTCGCTCAATCGCACCGGCAACAACGTCAACCAGATTGCGCGGCGCTTGAACGAGGCGAGCGGTGTGCTGTAAGCGAAGTGCTGCGATTTTGTAGATTGGCGCACCTGTCATCAGATTGGGACCTTCTCAATCTGATGACAGGAGGTTCCGATGGTGGAACATTATGTACCCGCGCTGCGCAAGTGCTTTCTCGAAGACATGCGGACCGCGGGGCTCAATACCTGTCGATCAAGTATTCCGAGCGCCTTGACGAGGCGAAGGTCGGTGCCTCGGTCGGCAGTAGCGGGGACAGTTACGATAACGCCCTCTACAAGGCTGAGGTCATCGAACACGAAGGCCCGTGGAGTGGCAAGAAAGACGTGGAAATGGCAACCCTCAATTGGGTCAATTGGTGCAACGAAAAGCGCCTCTTCGGCCCGCTCGGGTATATCTCACCCGCACCAGCAGAAAGGAACTTCTACAACGCAGATTGCGCGGCTAAGATCGCCGTAGAATGACAAACTCAAACGTCTCCGGTAAACTCGGTCTGGTTCAGTAACCATAGAAGCCGGTAGTCGTTTAGAACTCTTTGGAGAGAGCCATGATCGTCTCGGTACGCTTGACACCATCGATTTTATAGATCTGCTCCAGTACGAGATTCAGACGCGGCTTTTCGATGGGATTGATGAGCAGCGCGAAGTCGTGGTCTCCTACGATTCTTAGACAACTTGCAACCTCTGGCATGGTCGCAAATTCGCGTGCTGCTGCTTCCCCCTTGCTGCGGATTTCCATGTTTATCAGTACAATTGCCCCTATGCCGCCTGTTTCAACGGTCGAAGGTTCCTTGATTGTGTAGCCAAGAATCTGCTGAGTTTGCTCCAGTCTTGAAAGCCTTGCCTGCACCGCAGTGCGCGAACGGCCAACCTTCCTCGAAAGATCGGTGACGGGCACACGCGAGTCCCTGCGCAGCGCTTCAAGTATTTGCTCGTCGATCTTATCACGCATTGATATCCAAGCCCGTCCCAAATTGCAGATTGCCTAGTGTATAGGCATATTGCCTATGATTTCAATCGATTTAACAATCGACAGGACGGGCCGTTTTGACTGACATCTTCGTTATGGACAACGCAACACTATTGAACTCGATTTCGTCCCGTGCGCGGGCTTTGGAAGCCTCCAAGATCCGCGAGGTTGCAGAGCTTGGCATGAAGCAAGACGGCGTGTTGCCGCTCTGGTTCGGTGAAGGCGCCTGGCCGACCAATTCACTGATTGTGGACGCTGCAATTGCCGCGCTCAAGGCTGGCAATCATATGTACCAGCCGAACAATGGCGCGATGGCGCTGCGGCAAGCGATTTGTGCTTATAGCAACGAACTTCTGGGCAGCCGTCTGAAACCGGCTCAGGTCACAGTCACCCCTTCCGGAATGCAAGGCCTCATGCTGACGGCTGAATTTCTTGTGACTCCCGGCGACCGGGTTATCGCAGTGGAGCCGGGCTGGCCCAATATCATCGGTGCTTTCAAGGCGACCGGTGCAGAGATTGCGAGCGTGGCAATCGTGCCGAAGGGCGGTCATTGGGCGCTCGACGTGGAAGAGCTGATCGCGGCGCTGACACCGGGCACCAAAGCGGTGGTGATTAACTCGCCCAACAACCCCACCGGCTGGACCATGTCGGCCGAGGAGCAGCGTCTGGTGTTGGAGCATTGCCGCCGGCACGGCATCTGGATCGTTGCCGATGACGTTTATTCCCGGCTCTACCGCCATGGGCGTCACGCGCCCTCATTCCTGTCGATTGCAGAGCCTGAGGATCAGCTGATCTCTGTGAACTCGTTTTCAAAATGCTGGTCGATGACCGGATGGCGGCTTGGCTGGATCGTGGCTCCCGCCGCGTTCGAGGGGAAGCTGGGTCAGTTGACCGAGTTCAACACGTCCTGCACAGCCGGCTTTGTCCAGGAGGCGGGTATTGCAGCCCTGCGCGGCGGCGAAGAGGAAATTGCCAGCCTGTTGAGCAAAATCCAGGCAGGGTATGAAATCACGGCAGAACGCCTCAACGCTTTTTCGCGGGTGGAGTTCATTGAGCCTGATGGTGCTTTCTACTGCTTCTTCCGAGTTGACGGGCTGACTGACAGCTTCGCTGCGGCTGGTGAAATCCTTGAGCAGACCAAGGTCGGGCTAGCGCCGGGCGTGGCGTTCGGTCCGCAGGGAGAAGGTTATTTGCGGCTCTGCTACGCGCAGCCGGCAGAAGTGCTGGAAGAGGCCTTCAAGCGGCTCGAGCCGTTCCTCTCGAAGTGATGCCTCAATATCGGGGAGGAAAGACATGACGTATCAACTCAGCCTTGAGGGTAAAACCGCGCTGATTACTGCCGCTGGGCAGGGTATCGGGCGTGCCAGCGCCGAGGCCTTTGCCCAGGCTGGCGCCTCGGTCATTGCCACAGACATCAATGAGACTTCGCTAGCTGAGCTCAATGCGATTGACGGCATTACCGCATGGAAACTGGATGCAACCGATCCCGAAGACATCAAGCGGGTACTGCCTGAAGCTGGTAGGCTGGATGTGCTGTTCAATTGCGCTGGATTTGTCCATACCGGCAGCATCCTGGATAGCACCGAGGAAGATTGGGACTTTGCCTTCGATCTGAATGCCAAGGCCATGTACCGCCTGTGTAAGGCAGTCCTTCCGGGCATGCTTGAACAGGGCAAGGGGTCGATCATCAACATGTCCTCGGTGGCATCCTCCTTGAAGGGCGTTCCAAACCGCTTTGTTTATTGCGCGTCCAAGGCAGCGGTCATCGGCATGACCAAGGCGATCGCTGCTGACTACGTAACCCAAGGCATCCGTTGCAATGCGATCTGCCCTGGCACCGTAGATAGCCCATCGCTGCACGACCGGTTGCGGGCCACGGGCGATTACGAGGCGGCGCGGGAGCAATTCATCGCGCGCCAGCCTATGGGGCGCGTTGGCGATGCAGACGAAATTGCAGCGCTTGCAGTTTACCTTGCCTCGGATGCCAGCGGATTCACCACGGGCCAGGCCCATATCATCGACGGCGGCTGGGCCCTCTGAACGGAGACTATCATGAAACTTTTGCGTTATGGCCCGAAAGGGCACGAAAAACCCGGTATCGTCGACGCTGACGGTGTTGTCCGCGATCTGTCCGGCTTGGTGGATGACATTGCCGGTGAGGTTCTGACGGATCAAGGCCTGGCCGGCATTGCCGAAGCTGACCTGTCGTCGCTGCCTGCCGTTGAGGTCGACCGTTATGGGCCCTGCGTCGGCGGTGTTGGCAAGTTCATCTGTATTGGGCTCAATTACTCCGACCATGCCGAGGAAAGTGGGCTGGAGGTGCCGCCGGAGCCGGTGATCTTTGCCAAGGCGACTTCGGCAATTTGCGGTCCCAACGACACGGTAGAAATCCCCCGCGGCTCGAAGGCCACCGACTGGGAAGTTGAACTGGGCGTCGTAATTGGCAAAGAGGCAAAATATGTCGATGAGGCAGAAGCTCTCGAACATGTTGCGGGCTACTGCGTGATCAACGACATTTCCGAACGTGATTTCCAGAACAAGCGCGCAGGGCAGTGGACCAAGGGCAAATCTGCCGACACGTTCGGTCCTATTGGACCTTGGCTGGTGACCCGCGACGAGGTTTCTGACCCGCAGAATCTGCCGATGTATCTGGAAGTGAACGGAGAGCGCCGCCAGGACGGAAGCACGAACACAATGGTGTTCGGGGTGGCTCACATCGTCTCTTACCTGTCACAGTTCATGAGCCTGCAGCCAGGCGACATCATCTCCACCGGCACACCTCCGGGTGTGGGCATGGGGATCAAGCCTGAGCCCGTATACCTTAAGGCGGGCGACAAGATGGAACTCGGCATCGAAGGCCTGGGCGTGCAGCGCCAGGACGTTGTGCAGTGCTGACCTTCTCCCCGGCGCCAGGCCGTTCACCCCATTGGCGCTGTTCCTGGGCCAGCTATATTGGTTGCCCGGTCCATCTTTTCCCGAGGCCTACATCCATATCGGTCTCAAAAGGCAAGCCCAGTGAATGAAGGCTGCCTGTAGCCGTGATTTTCATCAGGAGGACAAAGTGATGGAAAACCAAGTTGCAATCGTAACCGGCGGTGCGCAGGGAATAGGCCTGGCTGCGGCTCGGCTTCTGATCGAAAAAGGTGCGAAGGTCGTCAGCTGGGACATTGATGCAAGCAACGGGGACGCAATGGCTGCTCTGGGCGGCAATGCTTTCGCGGTGGACTGCGATATCACCGATCTGTCTTCGGTGGAAGCGGCCTACAAGCGTACTTGCGAGGCAGCGGGAATTCCTTCGATTTTGATCAACAGTGCTGGGATCGCAGGTCCCAACGAACCGCTGGACACCTACGATCCCGAAGCTTGGCGCAAGATCATCGACATTAACCTGAACGGCACATTCTATGTGAACCGCGTCTGCGTTCCTGGAATGCGAGAGCAAGGCTATGGACGCATCCTGAATGTCGCGTCCATCGCAGGCAAAGACGGCAATCCTAATGCTTCCGCCTATTCGGCTTCCAAGGCCGCGGTGATCGGCTTGACTAAGTCCTTGGGCAAGGAACTGGCTGGCTACGATATTGCAGTAAACTGCGTGACGCCGGCTGCGGCCCGGACCCGGATTTTCGACCAGATGAGCCAGGAGCACATTGACTATATGCTTTCCAAAATCCCTCGTGGCCGGTTCCTGGAAGTCGAAGAGGCCGCGAAGATGATCGTTTGGGCGGTTTCACCTGAAAACTCCTTCACCACTGGAGCTGTATTCGATCTGTCTGGCGGCCGGGCCACCTACTAACTCTTGTAAATTAAGTCACTTGGAGGAAAACCCATGACAGATAATGACAAAAAAGCCGCTCTCACCGAACGCCTTGCAAAATGCTACAGCGGTGCAGTTTATGACGCCCTGCGCGAGAGAGGGATAGACAATACTGTTCTGCCCAAAGACATCCGGCCGATTGACGATACTCATGTTCTTGCTGGTCCCGTTTTCACAATTTCAGGAACACCAAAACCTGGGATTAGTGCTGATGATGCTCTGCTGGCTTGGACGGGTTTCCTTTCAACAGCGCCGTCTGGCCATGTCGTAGTTTGCAATGGCCACACTGACGACATCGCGATGATGGGGGAACTGTCTGCCGAGACGCTCCAGATGCGCGGTGTGCGCGGATATGTGACCAATGGCGGGTGTCGGGACAGCAATTTCATTCGTAACATCGGTTTCCCCGTTTTCCATCGCTTCTACACCGCCCGCGATGTGGTGGGCGCATGGTCGGTCGACAAAATGGAAGTCCCTGTGCAGATCGGTGACGTTGTCGTTAAGCCCGGGGATTTTCTGATTGCCGACATTGATGGGGCCATCCTTATCCCAGGTGAAATCGCAGAAGAGATCGTGGTTGAGGTCGAGGAAGTGATGAACACCGAGAACAAGGTCCGCTCGGCTATCCGTAGCGGGACGGATCCGAAAGAAGCCTACCTGACCTACGGGCGCTTCTGAGCGGTCAAACTGGCGTAACAGCACTTGGAGATACGAATATGCATATCGGTTTGCCTGACCAGGGCTGTTTTGTTTTGCGGGTCTGGAATCCAGCGGTTTCAGGGCCTTCGGTTTGCCACTTGCGCGACGGATGCATTGTCGATGTGACCTCGCGTGAAGTGGCAACAGTACGCGACCTGCTTGAGCAGGACGATCCGGCGGGCTGGATCAAGTCTGCCTCAGGCGAAGCAGTTTGCACGCTGGGCGAGCTCGAGGAGAGTTCCGTCGAACGGCCTGATCCTAAATTACCCTATTTTCTGGCGCCCTGCGATCTGCAGCCAGTTAAAGCATGTGGCGTGACCTTTGTATCCTCAATGTTGGAGCGGGTGATTGAAGAGCAGGCACTCGGTGATCCTACCAAGGCCAAGGTGATCCGCGGGCGCTGCGAGACTATTTTAGGCGATAGCCTGACCGGGATTGTTCCCGGGTCAGACCAAGCAATTCAATTGAAGAACGCGCTTCTCGCCGAGGAAGCCTGGTCGCAATACCTTGAAGTCGGAATTGGCCCGGATGCAGAAGTTTTCTCCAAGGCTCAAGCGCTGTCTTCGGTTGGCTGGGGTGCAAGCGTCGGCCTGCATCCAATGTCGCGCTGGAATAACCCGGAACCGGAGGTGGTTCTGGCGATAAACAGCCGGGGTGAGGTCAAGGGTGCCACGCTCGGCAACGACGTGAACCTTCGCGATGTCGAAGGCCGCTCGGCGCTGCTGCTTGGAAAGGCAAAAGACAACAATGCTGCCAGCTCGGTAGGACCTGCCATTCGCCTCTTTGATGGAACCTATTCGATCGCGGATGTGCGTAAAGCGGAACTTGATTTGCGGGTTACCGGGGAGGATGGCTTTGTGATGGACGGTCACAGCACAATGGCCGAGATCAGCCGCGACCCGCTTGACCTGGTTGGGCAGGCTTATGGTGCGCACCACCAGTATCCCGATGGTTTCATGCTGATGATGGGAACCCTTTTCGCTCCAACCCAGGACCGTGATCACCCCGGGGGTGGTTTCACGCACAAAATGGGCGACGTCGTGACCATTTCAAACTCTGATCTGGGTGCTTTGGTCAATACCGTGCGCCTTTCTACCGAATGCCCGCCCTGGGACTTCGCAGCCTCGCATCTGATGCGCAATTTGGCCCGCCGTGGCCTGCTCTGAACGGAGACACTCATGCTAAACGGAAAACATCTGATTGCCGGCGAATGGCTAGGCAGCGCCAGCACTTTTTCATCACAGCCTGCTCACGGCTCCGCCCATAGCTTTGCTGTCGGAACGGTGGATCTTGTCGGACGTGCCTGTGAGGCGGCTGAAGAGGCTTTCTGGTCCTATGGCTACTCTGGCGTGGAAAAACGTGCGGCGTTCCTGCACCGGATTGCGGATGAAATTGACGCCCTTGGAGATGAAATCACTGAGATCGGAAGCCAGGAGACAGGTTTGCCCGAGGCTCGCTTGACCGGTGAGCGCGGTCGGACTGTCGGCCAGCTGCGCTTGTTCGCAGAGCATATCCTGAAAGGCGATTATCTGGACCGTCGCCATGACAGCGCCTTGCCTGACCGGCAGCCGCTGCCGCGGCCTGAGCTGTATATGGTTCAGCGGCCCATTGGCCCGGTTGCGGTCTTTGGTGCTTCGAATTTTCCACTGGCCTTCTCGACCGCAGGGGGTGACACCGCAGCAGCATTGGCCGCAGGCTGCCCTGTAGTGGTCAAAGGCCACTCAGCGCACCCGGGAACGGGGGAGCTGGTGGCTCAAGCCATCGACAAGGCCGTGAAGGCGATGGATCTGCACCCTGGCGTGTTCAACCTGATCCAAGGAGGCAAGCGGAACGTAGGAGCTGCGCTGGTTCAGCATCCATTGGTTAGGGCGGTTGGCTTTACCGGTTCGCTGGGTGGCGGGCGGGCCCTGTTCGATCTGTGCGCATCCCGCGAAGAGCCTATCCCGTTCTTTGGCGAACTTGGCTCAGTCAATCCGATGTTCCTGCTGCCACGATCTCTCTCCTCCCGTGCTGAGGCAATGGGCGAGGGCTGGTCCGGCTCCTTGACTATGGGAGCCGGCCAGTTCTGCACCAATCCAGGGATTGCCGTCGTGCAGTCGGGCGCAGATGCCGAACGTTTTGTTGCGGCAGCTACCAAGGCATTGGAGCAGGTTGGCGCGCAGACAATGCTGACTGACGGGATCGCCGCAGCCTATCGCGATGGGCGCGACCGGATCCGCGCCAATTCCAGCGTGCAGGGAATCCTCACCACCACCTGCGTCCTGCGCAATGCAACGCCGTACCTTTTCCGCGTCACTGCGCGTGAGTGGTTGGCAAATGATGCGTTGGCCGAGGAAGTCTTCGGTCCGCTGGGCCTGGTTGTCGAAGCAGAAGATGCGGCCGAAATGACTGCTGTTGCGAAGGGACTTAAAGGGCAGCTGACCTGCACCGTCCATATGAGTGAAGACGACACCGCCCAGGCGCAGGCCTTGATGCCAATCCTTGAGCGCAAGGCGGGGCGAGTTTTGGTCAACGGCTTTCCGACCGGCGTCGAAGTATCTGACACGATGGTCCATGGCGGCCCCTATCCGGCCTCGACAAATTTTGGTGCGACCTCGGTGGGTACTCTGTCGATCCGACGTTTCCTTCGGCCTGTATGCTTCCAAAACATGCCAGAGGCACTGCTGCCTCAAGATCTGAAATGAACGTCCAAGGATAATATTATGGCTAAAATGTACAAAGGCATCTGGCCGGTTGCCCCGACCCCTTTTCATGACGATGGAACACTCGACCTTGAGGGTATGAAGCGCGTGCTCGACTTCATGATCGATGCGGGCGTCGATGGCATCTGCATCCTTGCGAATTACTCCGAGCAGTTTGTGCTGTCTGATGAAGAGCGCGAAGTGCTGACTCGATTGTCGCTGGAACATGTGGCGCACCGGGTGCCGGTGATCGTGACTGTCAGCCACTTCGCAACCCAGATTGCGGTGGAGCGCGCGCGTCTCGCGAAATCGCTTGGCGCCAGCATGGTGATGCTGATGCCCCCTATCACGGGACAACGCTGCGGGGGACGCCGGAGCAAATTTTTCAGCAGTTTGAAGCGGTCGGCGAGGTGGGCATCCCGATCATGGTGCAGGATGCGCCGATGGCCGGCAATGATCTGACTGTGCCGCTTCTGGTCAGGATGGCCCGCGAAATCGAGATGGTGAAGCTCTTTAAGATCGAGTGCATTCCGGCAACCGGTAAGCTGCGCGAGCTTATTGCTGCAGGCGGTGACGCGATTCAAGGCCCCTTCGACGGTGAAGAAGGTATCACATTGATGGCCGACTTGGATGCCGGAGCTACTGGCACCATGACCTCTGCCACAATTCCCGACAAGATCAAGCCCATTCTGGCTTTGCACGCCGAAGGCAACCGCGAAGGTGCATCCGAAGTCTACCGTCAGGTGCTGCCGGTGATCAACTTCGAAAACCGCCAGTGCCTTTGGCGCGCCTCAAAGGCCGCGATGATGGAGGGGGGGTGATCAATTCCGACTGCTGCCGCCACCCGATTGCACCGTTGCATCCTGAGACCCTTGCGGGGCTCTTGGATATTCTTCGGCCGATTGATCCGCTCGTCCTGTCCTGGGGCAAGTGAAGTAAGACTGGGCGGTTGCATCGTTGAACCAAAAACATAGGCCGCAACTGCCCCGCTCGGCCAACTATGGCATGATGAGAACAGTTCTTGGATTGGTGCCTTGCGGGAGGAGCCGGTGATTTTCACGTTCGCGACATAGGCCGCTCCCACATTCTTCTCAACCCAACGAGACCGTATACTGCACTTGGTCGAAATCAATACGATAGAACGCGACATACTTTAACGATGTGAGCTAACGCTATCAGTCAGGATCAATTCTGTCGGGACGAGAGTGAGTTTAGTTGGCGCTGTCGGATCCGAGATACGGCTTAGCAGATGTTGAATGACAACTCTCCCCATCTCTTGCAGATCAATGCTTGTCGTACTCAGCGGCGGATTGGTGTGTTGCAACTCATCGATCCCCTCGTTCGCGATCAACGAGAAATCTTCTCCGATTTTTTTTCCCAACCTCTGCAAACCGGCTTTCAGTCCAAGGGTGACGATAGCATTATATCCGATGGCAGCAGTCGGCGGATCTTCGACATCCAGAATTCTCGCCGCTGCTTCGTATCCCTGAGCACGAACAGGGCGGCATTCGAAAACAAGCGCACGATCGAACTCTTGACCCGCTTCGTCAAATGCTTGCCTGATGCCTTTCATGCGACGGTTAAATGGGGAAATATTGACTGTGCCGCCAACAGCGGCAATGCGTCTGTGACCAAGGTTAAGCAGATGTTTTGCCGCCGTGTAACCCGCAAGTGTCTCATCAGCCACGACTGAATCGATGGGATAGCCACTGATCTCTCGCGAGACACACACTATTGGGGGGCTGAATTTCTTCATCTCTTCCAGGTCGGTCGCCTGAGTTCCAATCGCAGGAACCAGGACGATGCCATCTGCATTGTACTCAGACATTTTCCTGATGAATTCGGATTGTCTCTCCACTTTTTCATCCGTATTGCACAGGAAGACCGTTTTTCCTACTTTGGCAAGTTCACCTTCAATCGCTCCCAGAATCTCGCTGAAGGACGGGTCGGACACGTTGTTAAGCACGATACCCACCGTGTCGGTCTTTGACTTCCTCAATCCTGCCGCGGAACGCTGATAGACATAGCCAGATTCGCGCAGCGCTTCTTTGACCCTGGCGCGCGTCTGGTCCGAGATTCGGCTGTTTTCCTTCATCGCCAAAGAAACAGTTGCAGTGGAAAGTCCTAACTGTTTTGCGATTTGACTAAGGGTCGGCTTCTGCATTCTTATTATTTTTCCTATGGTTATGGTTGCCTAGGGTAGTAATTTCCAACGTTCTTTCGGGCAAGTTGCCCATGAGAAGTCAGAGTTAATCGATTTAATTTGATTTGTAAAAGTTAATCGATTAACTTGAAGCGGCACCGACGGAGAGCAGTTTACGCATTCCGGAGCGCAAGCGCAGTTTCAACGGGAGGAAAACTATGAAACTCGGAAAATATGCATTCGGCATAATCTCGGGTCTGGCGTTGTCAGGCCTACTTGCAACAACAGCCCTCGCCGACACGGTCAGGCTGAAATTGGCCGGGACCTATCCAGTCAACCACTTCGGCCATGAGATTGTCGAAAACATGATCAAAGAGATTGAAGACGCAGACGTAGGCGTGAAAATCTCCTATTTCCCGGCCTCACAGTTGGGATCCGGCGAAGAACTGATCGAGGATGCCATTCGCGGCAATATCGACCTTGTACAAGCGTTCATCTACGCTCAGGCCGATCCTCGGCTGGAAGTCATGAACCTGCCAGGGTTGGTGACGACTTTTGACGAATTGAAAGCGGTCTACGGCAACCCGGACTCCAAGTTTAACCAGATCCTGGCCGGGATCATGGACGACCTGGGGCTGGTCTATCTTGCCAATACCGGCGAAGGGTTGGTCGGTATTGTCGCGAACGAAAAACCTACCGATTATGCCGGTTTCGGTGATAAGGGCGTGAACATCCGCGTCTGGAGTTCAGAGGTCGCCAAAAAGACCACCGAAAGCCTCGGGTATCGGACGACAACGATGAACTGGGCGGAGGTTCTGCCAGCGCTTCAATCTGGCGTCATCGACGGAGCGATCTGCTGTACGCCGGAATGGGCCTATTCGACCTTCGCGGCCGCCGGCGTGGGGAAATACTTTATTCCCGTGAACACGGCTATCGAAGCGTCATCATTCTATGCCAGTGGCAAGTCCTGGGAGAAGTTGAACCAGGAACAGCGCGACGTTATCCGGGCTGCCGCCGAGAGAGCCGCCAACGTTGCGATCAACACATCCTGGGACCGCAATCAAGGCTTCGTCGAAAAGCTGAAGGAAGCTGGCTGGGAAATTCTTGAGTACAGCCCTGAAGAGCGCGCTGCGATGGTTGCCCACATCCAGGAAAACGTCTGGCCGGAACTGGCGGACGTGGTTGGGCAGGACCTTATCGACGAGCTGACCGCCAAGTAACCAAGATTTTCTTTGGTTGCTCATTAATTGGGGATGCCGTGATTGTCTGGCATCCCCCTCTTAACGGGGAGTGAACTTTCGATGGTACTATTTGAAGATGCATTGCCACCCGGTCTGAGCCGGTTCGTTCGGCTGATGGTTTGGATCAAGTCGGTCCTGGTGAGCGTCGCTCTACCGATACTGCCGATCACATTCTTTTTCGTTGTGCTGTTTCGCTATGTTCTGGAACGCGATCTTTTTGCCTACGAAGAATGGCTCATGCCGATCTGCTTCTGGATCTTCTTCTTGGGCAGTGCGCTTGGCACTTACTACGACAAGCAGATCAATGCTGATCTTCTTGATACAGTCACCGAAAATTCAACACTGCTGTGGCTTCGCAAGCTCGTGATCCAGATCATCGAGTTGTCGATAACGCTGGTACTTGTTTACTGGGCCTGGCTGATGATTGCGGATGAGATCGCGGCATATCCTGGATGGAAAACCACCATCGCCCTGAAGATTCCGTTTATTGTTCCACGCTTTGGAATTTTCGTGGGGTTCGTGTTCATGGCGTTCTACAGCGCCTTGTCGATCTTCCTGATGCTGCGCGTGGGCCCCGATCGATATGCCGAGGCCATGGAGAATGCGCGACGGGCAGAGCCCGATGAGGAGGAGGTTGTGACATGGTAATCCTCATCGCCATAATCCTTATCTGCGTTCTGCTGGCAATCGGCGTCTCGGTTCCATTGGCCTTTGGCGGTGTGCTGATCCTTCTGGCCTATACCGGAGGGTACGATGTCTCTGGGTTCTTCGCGACGGGCCACTGGAAGATGAATTCAGTTATCCTGCTGGCCATTCCTCTTTTCATCATGGCTGGCGATATTATGCAGCGGGGCAAAATTGCAAAACCGATCGTTGAGATTGCCGAGCTCATGTTCGGCCATCTCCGCGGCGGGCTAAGTGCTGCCTCGGTCGTGGCCAGTGCGATGTTCGGCGCAATCTCGGGCAGTGGTGCGGCCACATTGACTTGCATCGGTTCGATCATCATGCCGCATCTGCGCAAGGCACGGTATCCCGCAGGCATTTCCGGCGCATTGGTGATCTGTGCAAGCCCCTTAGGCCTATTGATCCCGCCAAGCGGCGCGCAGTTGCTCTATGCCTGGGTCGGTCAGTTGAACGTTCTTGAATGTTTCCTCGCAACGGTCGTACCAGGGCTGATCCTTACGACCCTGTTGATCATCGTGAATTTCGTGATCCTTCGGAAGGATACCGAAATTCAGGTTACCGAAGTTCCGGACCGTTTCTTCCGTGCACTTGCTGGTAAAACAGCCATCGCAACACCGGCGATCCTGATGCCACTGATCATTCTGGGCGGCATTTATGGTGGCATCATGACGCCCACCGAAGCCGCTGGCGTCGCCGTAATTTATGCCATTCCGGTGGGCTTCTTCGTCTACCGCGGCCTGACACTCAAAACCTTCTATGAAAGTATGAAACACTCGGCGATCACGATCGGCGTGGTCATGGTCATGATCTTCACAGTCTTAATCGCCAGCCGCTTCCTGATTTTCGAAGATATTCCCGGTCTCGCCGAGGATCTGATCTATTCCATTTCAGATAACCCAATAATGATTTTCCTGATGCTCAATCTGGTCATGCTTCTGATTGGTATGCTGATGGACGATATCAGCGGAATCATCCTGAGCGCATCGCTTCTGCTACCCATCGCTGTTGGAGCTGGAATGGATCCAATCCACTTTGCCGCAGTTCTTGGTGTTAATCTTGGCATGGGCAACATCACGCCGCCAACGGCACCGCTTCTGTATCTCGGATCGCAAGTGACAGACGTGCCGGTCCGACAACTGATCTGGCCGACACTGATTTTCATCGTGTTTGCTTGGCTGCCAACTTTGCTGATCACCACATTTATCCCTGGGATCGCTCTTTGGTTGCCGAACATGTTCTTCGGCTCCTAGCAACACGAAAACACCAGCCAGAATAGAAAGAAGTTGGTATGCAAAACTCTGTTCCTTCAAACCGGGCGACGGTTGTCGTGGCTGAAATTCTGGCTCCGAAAGCCAATTTTGATTTCGCTGCCCACGCTCATATCACGGACAAGTCGTGATGGCGGACGCGCTCATAATCGGCGGTGGGCTGATTGGCATCACAACGGCCCACCGATTGGCCAAACGCGGCTGCTCGGTCGTGCTGGTGGAGGCCAACGAGGATGTCGGTCTTGGTGCCAACTTTGCAAACGGTGCGATGCTGGTGCCTTCACAAACTATGCCATGGAATTCGCCAGGGATATTGTCCACGCTTTTGAGGTCAATCGTGACACAAAATTCCGCAGTGCGGATCAAGCCGAAAGCTATCCCGTCCCTGTTCAAATGGGGCCTGCAATTTCTCAAGAACTCAAAGCCGCATCTGCACGAACTCCATACGCGCCGATTGCTCGAACTGGCGCTCTTTTCCATGGATGTCTTTGAGGAATACTACAAAGGATACGCAGACCAATTCGAACCCAAAAAATGTGGCACCATCAAAATCTACCGCGACCAACCAGGTCTGGAAGCCCAGATCAGATCCAATCGTCACCTCAGTGAGGTTGGGCTAGATTGGGAGGCACTAACGCCTGATCAAACTGTTGAGGCTGAGCCGCACCTTCAAGCGCTGGCCCCGCAGCTGGCAGGCGGAATTCGTTTTTCCGCTGATGTGGTGGCGGAATCGCGAAAATTCTGTCAAATCCTCCGCGATGACCTCGTCGCTTCCGGTCAGATAATACATGTTAGTTGCCAAGCCAATGAACTGCTGATGTCAGGCGAAAAGGTCATCGGCGCGCGTACAACAATCGGAGATATTCGGGCGAAGAATACCATTCTGGCCCTTGGGGCCAATACAAGAAAATTGGCTGCAAACGACGCAAGATCAATCTTGGTGCGCCCCGTGAAAGGGTACTCGGTCACATACGATACAACCGGCGTCAACGACCTGCCTTCGTATCCCGTTATCGACGAAGGGATGCATGTCGGGATTGTTCCAATAAATGGCAAATTGCGCGCTGTTGGAATTGCCGAGTTCGCCGGGCATGACGACACTCTAAGCCCCAAAATAATCCGGCAACTCGATCGCCTGACCAAATCCGTTTACCCCAACCTTGCGCAGACGCTTGACGGCTGCAAGCGCGAGCCGTGGACTGGATTCCGCCCGATGAGTGCTGACGGTTTGCCCTATATCGGCGAAGCATCCAGCAAGGGGCTTTGGGTCAATACCGGGCACGGCCATCTGGGTTGGACCCTCGCCACCGGGTCGGCAGAGTTGCTTGCTGACCTCATCATGGGCAAGCCAACAGCCTTGGACGCATCCAGCTATGCAGTAACTCGATCACACTAGACAGAAGATAAACCTAATGGAAGACAAGGTCATGAAAATAAAAGATATTCGCCTCACACGGCTCTTTTCCAAGTTCAAGACGCCCTATGTCTGGGCCATGGGCAAGAATCTTGGTCAAACAACAATCCTGATTGAGGTCGAAACGGATGCGGGCGTCGTCGGCTACGGCGAAACCGCCCCGACGATGACGTCCCCAGAGGCGATCCATGCGCTCTTACTAACCGCTAAAACGGTCCTGATAGGGCAGCCCATCACTCAGATCACCGATTTGATGAAACAGCTCTTTACGCAAAATTTTGGACATCACTATGCCAGCCAATCTCATCCAAGAATAGGCAATTTTGCGTTTGCAGGTGTTGAATTGGCCCTTTGGGATGCACTTGGCAAATCGTTGGATCTGCCGGTTCATGCCCTGTTGGGTGGGAAGATCCATGACACGGTGAGTTTCATGGGGTTTGTCCAGGGAGACAGTACGGAAGAGGTTGCAGCACATGCCGGTCAGTTGGCGTCGGACGGCTTTGAAGTGATTTACCTCAAGGCCGGATACACCAACGATAAAGATATGGCCAATGTCGAAGCTGTCAGAAAGGCAATTGGCAACAAGCGACTTCGGATCGACCCGAATGAGGCCTGGGACTTGATGGAGGCCCAGGTGATGATCAATAAGCTCGCCAAGTATGATCTCGAGATGGTTGAACAGCCGGTGTCGGCGATTGCCGGCGTTCCGGCATTGAAGGCATTGAAACAATCCTGCTCAGTCCCAATTGCCGCCGACCAGTCCGTGTACACACTAGAGGAGGCTCACTCGATGTGCTCCAGCGGTGCGGCAAGCCTGCTGACTGTGGGTCTGCACGAAACTGGAGGTATTCTTGGGTTCCGCCGCGTCGCTGCGATAGCTCAGGTATTCGACATCAACGTGTGTATTCACGGTGTTTGGGAGACCGGAATTACCACCTGCGCCTCGATACAAGCTGCGTCGGGTGTTCCGAATTTGGATGATGGCAATCAGATCATGTGGCAGCTCCTGCAAGAGGACATCGTCGAAAGCCCGGATCTGACGCCAAATGCCGGGAAAATTCCGGTCATGTCCGCCCCTGGCCTTGGATTTACCCTGAACGAGGACGCCGTTGGTCGGGCCGCAGAAGCCTACGACAAGAAGAATGGTTTGGAGGTAACATGATAGCATTGCAAGACAATTCACCTGCGGTCGTATCGCCCGGCATTTATCCAATGCTCTATGCGTTCTTTGACGATCGCGGTGTATTGCGCCAGGATCCGTTTCGGCGTCAGGTGGATGCGGCTTTGGGCACCCAGGCTGCCGGAGTTGCGATTCTGGGGTTGGGTACGGAGGTCTCGAAGCTCTCATTCGATGAGCGCGTCGAGGTCCTTGAAGTCGTCGCGAAGCGCATTGATGGACGCAAGCCGCTCTTAGCGACCGTCTATGGCGATACGATCACCGAGCAGATTGAGTTTTCGAAGCGAGCAATTCAAAGCGGTGCGTCGGCGCTGATGCTCCAGCCTCCCTCGCAGAAAATGGACGATGCAAAGCTGGCGGGCTTCTTCTCCGAGATTATCTCGGCGGTCGATTGCCAGATTGGGGTCCAGAATGCGCCGGAGTTCCTTGGCTTCGGACTAAGCAACCAGAGCTTGATCGCGCTTGCGAATGACCACAAAAATTTCACCATCGCGAAACTGGAATGCAACGCCGTCGATCTTGAGTCTGTTGCGTCAGAGCTCGGGGATAGCGTGATGCTTTTCAATGGCCGCTGCGGACTGGAATTACCTGACAACCTGCGCGCGGGTGCCAGTGGGCTGATCCCGGCGATTGATACGGTAGATAAGACCAGCGAAATTTTCGCTGAATTCACTGCTGGGACCGAAGAGCGGGCCGATAAGCTATATGCCGATCTATTGCCGGTTCTCTGCTTTATCATGCAGGGAATTCCACATTTCCTGACCTATGGAAAGATGCTGGCCGCAGCGCGTTTGGGAATTGAGCTTGGCGGCAGTCGAGAACCCTCATTGCCAGCGACTGATTTCGGCGCAGCATGCATCCACCGGTTCTCGAAACACTTGGGACCGTTGAATTGAGATATTCCGCAACATCACCAGCCATGAACAATGGCCCAAACACCAAAAGAAGAAAGTCATGAAAAATACTGCGCTACACATTTCGATTTCGTTCCGTGCCCGGCTGAGGAGGCTTTTCTAATGACCGTCGTAAACCTATCGCTAAGTGAGATACATGATCTCGCACTAGAAGCATTCACCCAAAATGGATGCGACCCTCAAAACGCCGGGGCCCTGACCCGGACGGTTGTTGCTGCTGAGCGAGACGGGTCTCATTCCCACGGCTTGTTCAGGGTGCCCGGATATGTGGCATCCCTACGTAGTGGGAAGGTCAACGGCGCCGCCGATCCGCAGATTTCCAACAAATCACCTGTAATTGTTAACGCGAATGGCGACGATGGGTATGCCCCCTTGGCAATCGAGCGAGGTATTCCAGCGCTGGCGAAAGCAGCGAGTGAGTTCGGTATCGCAGCAATGACTCTTACCCACACGCATCATTTTGCCGCCCTTTGGCCAGAAGTTGAGGCATTGGCCGAACAAAATTTGGCAGGGATGGCTTGTGTAAGTTATATGCCAAATGTCGCACCACATGGTTCAAACAAGCCTTTATTTGGTACCAATCCGCTCGCTTTTGCCTGGCCACGGAAAAACAAACCACCATTTGTATTCGACATGGCAACTTCCGCAATGGCCGGCGGCGATGTAGCAATTGCCGCAAGAGATGGCCATTCGGTCCCCCTTGGAACCGGATTGGATGAAAATGGCAATGAAACCACCGATCCGGCAGCAATCTTGAAAGGCGTTTTGCTTCCCTTCGGAGGGCACAAGGGTTCTGCTATTGCAACGATGGTTGAACTCTTGGCGGCTGGTGCGACCGGTGAACGGTTTAGCTATGAAGCGCAAGATGCCGACAACGGTGATGGTGGCCCTCCCCGTGGGGGAGAGTTTTTCCTGGCATTTTCGCCATCACTACTGGCCGGTGAAGGTTGGGAGGGCCATTGCGAAGAGTTTTTCGAAAAATACGAGGCAATTCCGGGATCTCGTCTGCCGGGCGCAAGGCGCCACAACAACCGCAATGATACAACCAACCGTGCCATAGATGCGAAACTTGTCGCCACCATTCAAGAGCTTTGTAGTCGTCCCGATTCGTGAATCAGGCACAAGATCGCCATTTGGTTGCCTGAGTTGTCTTTTGGAGGGTGTCGCATTTGATCGCGTTTACCCGCCCGATACGCAAGTATCGGGCACGCGTCCGCCCACCCGGGCGAACGCCCAGCACTGTAAGCGATACTTGAACTGCGACTCCTATTGGCGTTGAAGGTGATTGACGAATTGGAAGTTAATCGATTAACTTATGAGCATTAAGCGTTCCAGAACATGGGATTCGGCATTGCCCACATCAGCGTTGAAACTGGCCGGTTCCACGAACTGGGTGCCAAATGGGCACCCATGCCATAAAGGAAAAGAATGCCATGAGGTACTCAGGGCTAAGAGTCATTAGAGAGGCCTTGAATGGCCAAAAAGGTTGGAAGCCTGCTTGGCGCAATCCGGAACCCAAACCCAATTACGACATCATTGTCATTGGCGGCGGAGGCCACGGGTTGGCGACTGCACATTACCTAGCGACGAAATATGGTGAGAAAAGCATCGCAGTGGTCGAAAAAGGCTGGATTGGGTCCGGCAATGCCGGGCGTAACACGACAATTGTGCGTGGTGACTACACTTTGCCTCCAAATACCCGCTTCTACGATCACAGTGTTGGCCTGTGGGAAAAGATGGAGCGGGAGTTGAACTTCAATGTCATGCACTCACAGCGTGGCTTGTTGTTCGTGCACCACAACGACTCAGAGAGGGACGACCACTATCGCAAAACCAACATCATGCGGATGCAAGGCACAGATGGCGAGATTTTGGGGCCTGAGCAGGTGCGCAAGATGTACCCCTCGATGAATTTCGACGGACGTTTCCCTATCACGGGTGCCTATCTTCACCGGCGCGGTGGCACCGCCCGCCATGACGCTGTGGTCTGGGGATATGCGCGGTCGGCCGACAGGCGCGGAGTAGATATCCTTCAGAATTGCGAAGTTATGGGGTTCCGGATTGAGCAAGGTAAGGTCCTGGGGATTGAGACAACCCGCGGGTTCATCGGCGCAAGGAAGGTTGGTGTCTCGGTAGCTGGAAATACCAGCCGAGTGATGGACATGGCGGGCATTCGTACCCCAATCGAAAGCCATGTTCTTCAGGCTTTCGTGTCTGAAGGGCTCAAGCCCATCATTCCCGGCCAAGTCAATTATGGCGCAGGTCACTTCTATATTTCGCAGTCGGACAAAGGCGGCCTGGTTATGGGAGGCGACCTGGATCAGTACAATTCCTGCGCCCAGCGGGGCAACCTGCCGGTCTTTGAATCGGTGATTGAAGCCGCTGTGACCTTGTTCCCAATGCTGTCGCGCGCTCGTCTTTTGCGGGCATGGGGCGGTTTGCAGGATATGTCCATGGATGGCCATGCGGTGATCGACGAAACGCCGATCAAGGGTCTCTATTTGAACGGCGGCTGGTGCTACGGCGGATTCAAAGCAACACCCGCAGCCGGCGAATGCTTTGCTCATCTTCTAAGCACAGAACAGCCGCATGAACTTGCCAAGCCCTATCGTCTTGACCGGTTCCGGACCGGCTACCTGCTTGATGAAAAGGGCCAAGGCCCGAACCCGAACCGGCAGTAAGGAGCGGTCAAATGATTATCAATCACCCTCTTTTGGGGCCGCGTGACCGGCAGGAATTCACCTATCTCGGCGATGCTTGCCTGATTGACCGTCCCGACTGGCAGGCCGGGAACGCGATGGATCAGTTTTACGAATACGTCTACCTGCGTGATGATCCAGCCGGGGAGCACCGCGAGCTTTGGTATCACGAGCATGGCGACCGCTCGTGGCTAGTCGTAACACGCAACACGGTGACGCATGAAATCACTAATGTCGAACTGGCCAGCGATGTGGCCCGCAAGCAGGGGCGCAGCAAATGACCCAATCCAACCGTTTGAATGGCGGCCTGATCAACCGCGGAAAGCCACTGAACTTCAATTTCGATGGGCGTGCCTATCTGGGGTATGAGGGCGACACGCTGGCGTCTGCCCTGATGGCCAATGGCGTGCGTTTCCTGGGTCGATCGTTCAAGTATCACCGTCCGCGTGGTATTTTCACCGCTGGCTCCGAGGAGCCAAACGCGCTGGTCGAATTGCGCAGTGGAGCCCGGCAGGAACCAAACACACGCGCTACAGTAGCGGAGCTGTACGAAGGGCTGGTTGCTTGCTCACAGAATTACAAGGGCAGCTTACGTTACGACCTGCTTGCCCTGAACGATTTGTTCTCGGATATTCTGAGCGCCGGTTTCTATTACAAGACGTTCATGTGGCCGGCGGCTTTCTGGGAGAAAGTCTATGAACCCATCATCCGCTCAGCTGCAGGCCTTGGTCGCCTGTCTGGGGAAGATGACCCGGATGAATATGAAAAGGGCTTCCTCCATTGCGATCTGCTGGTGATTGGGGGTGGGCCCGCTGGCCTGATGGCGGCACTGACCGCGGGCCGTGCAAGCGCAAACGTCATCCTCGCGGATGAAGATAGCCGTTTTGGCGGGCGCCTGAACGTCGAACAGGAAGATGTCGACGGAAAGCCTGCGGTCGAATGGGTTGAGCAGACTGTGGCCGAGCTAACCGCGATGGACAATGTGCGCCTGATGCCGCGAAGCACGGCGATGGGGGCCTTTGACCACGGGGTTTACGGTGTGGTTGAGAGGGTGCAGGACCATCTGCAAACCCCTGTGGCAGGGAAGCCGCGGCAGACATTGTGGCGGGTTTATTCAAAGCGCGCGATCCTTTGTGCCGGGGCAACCGAGCGTCCAATTGCTTTCCCGGACAACGACCGTCCGGGGGTGATGCTGGCAGGATCGATGCGGGCCTATGCCAACCGCTGGGCTGCAACCCCCGCGCGGAAGGTGGCGGTCTTCACCAACAATGATGATGGCCATCGCACTGCGGTAGACCTGATGGCAAAAGGTGTTGATGTCACAGCCATCGTCGATGCCCGGCTGGATGCGCCGACACTGACGGATGTGCGGCTGATCAGTGGCGCGCATGTTATCGGCACCAAGGGGCGGCATGGCCTGAGCAGCATCCGGGTCCGTCAAGCGGATGGCCACGAGGAAACGCTAGCCTGTGGCGCCTTGGGCGTGTCTGGCGGCTGGAATCCCAACGTCCACCTGACCTGCCACCAGGGCGGCCGTCCTGTCTGGATTGAGAGTATTGCAGCTTTCGTTCCCGGCCGGAACATCCCAGTTGGCATGTCGGTGGCGGGTGCGGCCAAAGGCCTGTTTTCGACTGAAGACGCATTGCGCAGCGGGGCGGAAGAAGCTGTGGCTGCCCTGGAAAGCCTGGGTATCGCCGCCAGCGCATTGAAGCTGCCGCGCGCCGATAACGGCGCCTATAACCTCCAGCCACTTTACCATGTGCCCCATGGCAAGGGCCGGGCTTGGCTGGACCAGCAGAACGACGTGACCGTCAAGGACGTTAAGCTGGCACATCAGGAGAACTACCGATCGGTCGAGCATCTCAAACGCTACACTACTCTCGGCATGGCCACTGACCAGGGCAAAACTGCTAACGTCAATGCTTTGGCAATAATGGCCGAGCTGACCGGCAAATCGATCCCCGAAACGGGAACGACGATTTTCCGGCCGCCCTATACACCGGTTGCACTGGGCACAATCGGCGGGCGCACGGTGGGCAAACACTTCCACCCGACGCGCGAAACCCCGACTGACAAATGGGCCAGGGAACACAATGCGCCCTTTGACACTGCTGGCGACTGGATGCGGGCGCGTTGGTTTCCGCAGCCGGGCGAGACCCATTGGCGCCAGTCCGCTGACCGAGAGGCCTGTAACGTGCGCAAGAATGTGGGCATCTGCGATGTGACCACACTGGGAAAAATCGACGTTCAGGGCGCGGATGCCGCGTCATTCCTGAACAGGGTCTATGCCAATGGTTTTGCCAAGCTGGCAGTGGGTAAGGTGCGCTATGGCATCATGCTGCGCGAAGATGGCGCCTGTTACGATGACGGCACCGCTGCACGGTTGGCGGAAGAACACTTCGTCATCACGACCACTACAGCCAATGCCGGGGCGGTTCTGAGAAACATGGAATTCGCCCGTCAATGCCTGTGGCCGGACATGGACGTGCAGCTGATCTCAACCACCGAGGCCTGGGCGCAGTTTGCTGTTGCCGGACCGAAATCGCGCGAGCTGCTGCAGCGGATTGTGGACTCTGAGTTCGATATCTCAAACGAGGCATTCCCGTTCATGGCCTGCGGTTCCGTGACGCTGTGCGGCGGCCTGAGGGCACGTCTGTTTCGGATCTCATTCTCGGGTGAACTGGCCTATGAATTGGCTGTTCCCACCCGTTATGGAGATGCGCTGTGGCGCCGAATGCTAGAGTTGGGGCAAGATCTTGGAGTAGCTCCCTATGGTCTTGAAGCGCTCGACATCATGCGCATTGAAAAAGGCCACCCGACGGGTCGCGAACTCGACGGCAGGGCCACCGCACTGATGCTGGGTATGGGGCGCATGGTGTCCCGCAAAAAAGACAGCATCGGCAGCACAATGGACCAGCGGGAGGGGGTGACTGATCCCAATGGATTGCGCCTTGTCGGTCTGAAGCCCGTGAACCAAAGCGAAGTGATAACCGCCGGTTCCCAGTTGGTGAATGAAACTGCGCCTGTTCATATCGACAGCGAACAGGGGCATGTGACATCAGCCTGTATCTCGCCACATCTGGGGCACTCCATCGGAATGGCCTTTCTCAAAGGCGGTGATCAGCGCATGGGCGAGATTATCCGCGTAGTCGATCCCGTGCGGGGAACCGATGTAAAGGCTCAGGTCATTCCCACACATTTCTTTGACCCGGAAGGAGGGCGCCTGCGTGCTTGATCTTCAATCCATCACCCCGCTTTGGGGAGAAACGCCGCGTGTCGACCGATTCAATGGGCTGACAATCACTGAGGTTCCGAACCGGGCGCTTGCCTCGCTTGCATTGCGTAGGGGGCGCGAAGACGAAGGCCGGAAAGCGGCCGAGGCCATGCTGGGATTAGCTTTGCCTGCGGTCGGGAAGCACGCCGCAGCGGGCTCATACGCGGCTAGCTGGTTTGCGCAGGATCAGTGGCTGATCTCCGCAGAAATCCCGGAGCATGAACTTATGTCCTACCAACTCGCGGATGCCGTGGAGGGCCTAGCCTCGGTAACAGAGCAAACAGACGGCTGGTGCCGTTTTGATCTGGAGGGTGCGTGCCGGGGTGTGTTTGAACGTTTGAGCGGCGTCAATCTGGCTGCGATGGAGCCCGGGAGCGCCACACGCGCGCTGCTGGAGCACCTTAGCTGTGTGATCATCTGCTTTGAAACTGCCAGCCACTACGCGGTTCTTGGCCCGCGCTCTTACGCGCGCTCTCTGCACCATGCTTTGGAGACTGCCGCCCGTTCGGCCCTTTGAAATATCGGCTTACTTTCTGAACTAACCCGCCGCTACTGCGACCGCGGCGGAACCACGTACAGGAGACTTCCCATGACAACTGCTTGATCTTTTGGCCCTAGGTACCAAAGCTTAGGGTTAACCACGCAGTTGTCCAGTTTCGGCTTCGTCCGCGACTTGTGAATTCCACGTGTGATTCTCGCTGCAGCCTGTATGAATGACCGTTGCTTCCGCTGCATAGCGGCACCGAACTTGTTGCTCACTTGGCATTCCTGACGCTGCGAGTGCAAGCAGCGAGAAAATCCAAGGAACAGGTTGGGCTCGTTGCAGACCTTTGCTGCTAACTTCATGAATATCCGCTTTCCGCGCATTCATACCATCCTTGGTGCTCGGTGCTGCAATCGCAGCGAATGGCAGCTGAGTGGCCTTCCTGCCAAGTAGCCTGTGGCACGGCGATCGAGGGTCATCGGTCTGGATGCACGTTCTTAACGGGATTGGGCGGCAGTTTTATTGGGATTCAGGCGTCAATTCACTGAGAATACGCAGTTGAGCGCTAGGCTAGAACAACTTGGCCTATTTTGATCATTTTCGCATCGACCCCAAGTTCTGGTATCAAGTAGCCGTTTTTGGTCCTGAACACATTCCGCAAATACTGATTTCCGTCAGTGTCCATAAACAGACACCGTAAGTTGTAGCAATCGCCCCAAACCCCTGCAATTGCAACTAGTGGAATGCCTATCGGTAGCGAGTCGACTCTTTCAAATTCTCTGTAGTCAATCCCGCAGGCGCAGGATTGGCGGAAGCTCATGGTGAAGCGTTCGTGATGAGTGGGCATCGTCATTCCTTCAGATCAAAGATGGAAGCCGTAGTCTTGGTCTCGTTCAAGCAGCCCATGATTCAGCTCTCTTGCAGCAGAGTTTCGGCGGCTCTCGCTAGCTTCAAACTCGTCTGCAAGTTCTCTTCCAGCGTGGTGTAGTTCTGTTCTTCGGTCAGCAAGTCGGCCAATGTAGCTACGGACTTGAGATGTGATTTCATCAGCAGCTCGATGCACTGCGTTAAGCCATTTAGCCTGGCCTCGATCCCGGTCGTCGAGCGTTCTTCCAAATTGCGCAATTCCGAGGCGGAGGTCTCGCAAGCCGTCACCAACTGCTCGACGCACGCGAGCAAATCTCGCTCCAAGGCTGTCAGGGATTGGTCCATCTAGTTTGGCTCCACTCTGATGCAAGAAACCAATCGGCTCGCCACCGAACAGGTGCGCATGCTTGATGTTTCTGGCGGCAGGATCAAATAAGTCGCTCCCTCGTGAAGTACCGCCTGGATGCCCAACCTCTCTAGCTGCGTCGAGGCGGCTATCGTTGAGAGTTTCCAGCTCCACAGAAAAGTCAGTCCTAAGGTTGCTGCGATCAACACCATACAGGCCGTTATCACCGCCCAAGGTGAGATCTGAATCAGGAATTTGATCTTGTCGATGTGACTCTGCCAGGTCGTCCCGCTCCAATCCAAAAACGTGCGGGTATCGGCTTCGATTGTATTCCGCGCGAGTGTTACACATGCTTGAATATCGCTCCTGAAGCTCTGCAATTGAGAATCCATCAAGGCGGCGTGCTCTTTTCGGATCTTGTCCAAGTCCGCGTTCAATTTCTCGCTCAGCCGGGTCGGCTTGCCAGTCGTCATGGAAAATCTCTCCTTTCAATCGCCAGCGTTCGCCTGTGTCGGGGTCTTTGGCCGTGATGTAATTTTTGCTTACGCGGGGGATATCGAAACCTGCGTCGGTCAGGGCATCGACCATGCTTGCGCGGTCGGTGATGGTGCCGATGCTGATCTGGTCTAAGATCCATTCGTGGAGTTCTTCGCGGCCCTGTGCCCTAGTTGGGGCCTCAACGGTGGCTTGAACCTCCTGTGTGCGTTCCAGATCCATCGGATCGGCCCAGTCGTGCGTCTTGTTCATTAAGTCGCGCAGACTGTCATAGGCTGTCCGATAGCCAGGTGGTGCGATGTTGAGGCTTTTACCGGTTGTCAGCTCCAAACGCGGTGTACAGAAATGCAGCTCAACTCGGTCTTCGTGGCTGTGCCGGACCCAGAGCAAGTCGAATTGCTCACTGTCCATACCAGCGAATGCCAGTGCCTCGAAGGCGTTCATGACTTCGACCTGCTGGGCTACGGTGGGTGCGTCCTCGCTGGCAAAGCTGATGACGCCCGCGCGGTAGGTCCACTGATTGCGACTGGCGTCGATCAGGGCCTCGGTGCGGGTGGAATCGCCGCGCAGCACTTCAGGCAAAGGATCGCGTATGACCGTCATGGGCTGGCCATCAGCATCGCGGATTAGATCGCGATTGGAGTCATAGGCCAAGACCTCACGCGTGACGAGATAGCCAACTGGACCAGCACCCGCGCCTTTGCCATTGGGAAAGAACTTGATCAGCATTGTCGTGCCTCATCAAGGATCTTGGTAAGCTGGCGTTCAATCACAACCAGTTGTCGGGCGACGGCCAGCGTATCCATGTCAACCCGACCAATCAGAAGCGCCCGATTCACAACCCGCGCAACCTGGTTGAGGTTACCGCCAATGCGCCCTAGTGCCAGGACCAGAGCGGGGTCGACGCGAGGCGCAGGCTTGCGACGACGTGCTTCCGTCAGACCCAAGGCTTCGCGCAAGAGGGTCGCGGCAGACACTCCGGCAGCTTCGGCTTTGGCGCGAAGCTCAGCCTTCTCAGCAACGCTACATCGAAAGACGAAGGTCTCGGTGAGCGGCGCTTTGGCGGGCGGCGTGCCTCCGCCGGTGGGGTTCGAAGGGGAGGCTTGCCACCCCTCGCAAGGTCCCGTGTCAGCAGCGCCAGCGTATGACATGGGTCGCCTTGCTCTTTGCTCAGACCGCATGGCACAGTTCCTGCTTCGATGGTGCAAACAGGGTCCAGCCTTCGGTGATGAGCCAGCTGCGCAACACGGGCCACTCGTTCTTGTTCGTTGGAGGGAACCTGCCGGGGAGCCAGTAGCCGCGCTCGTTGTTTTCGATGGCTTCAGGAAGTACCCGGTCGATCCAAGCACCAAACATTCGTTCGGTGAACTGCTCCCATTGGCGGCAGCCGAAAGATTGGCGCGAGACGAATTCGGGTTGCGCACTGCCCACGCGCGCCGAGTCGGATGGCCCACCATTCGGCAGATCCGGCTCAAGCGCGAGGTTTTGTTCTATGGATTGTTCTTTCTTTATATAGGAAAGATCACCCATGCGCCCTTTGTCTCTCACGGGCGAACCCTTTCGCCCTTCTGAAAGGCTCATCGGTGCATCCTTTTTCCTCCGGCGAAACGGGATGATTTTTGTTGGGGAGCGAAGGTCGTATTCTGTGTGATTGCCTGCGCCACGCCCTTCAGTTCGAAACAGCCAACCGAACTCGACAAGCTGTTTGAGGCAGCGTTTGATGGTTGCTAGCGACATTCCGACCAGGAACTCATCAAGCGTTTTTAGTGAGGGATTGAGTTGGCCGGTCCTGTCGTTGGCGAACTGTACCGAAAGCGCTGAGGCAACTACCTTAGTTGACGAGTTGAGGTCAGCGCATTGCAGAACGGCCTTGAGCCATTCAAAGCGATTGAGCCTAGACATATGCGCCTCCCGCGATTGCGGACCGGCTGCGAATTTGGTATTCTGTTCGTGCGGATAAATTTGCATTACCGTTGAGGTGGGTGGCCGCCCCCTCAGCGGTTTTTCTTTCACTTTTCTTCGGAAACCAGACCCTGAAAACAGAATAATCCGGACAAAATCCGGGTATGCTGCGGTGGCGGCGCAGTTCATTCGTATTTAACTGATTGATTTTATTGGTCGGAGTGAGAGGATTCGAACCTCCGACCCCTGCCTCCCGAAGACAGTGCTCTACCAGGCTGAGCTACACTCCGACCGTGGCGCGTGATCTATACTCGCATTTTTGGATGTGCAAGGGGGTTTCCGTCCCGTTTGTGCGAATTGCCTTCGTCGTTTCCCTACATCAGGTCAGTCCAGCACACCGGTTCGATACAGTCGGATTTTGGTGCCGCCGTGGTCCACAATTGGCCCCGGGGGCAACAGCGGCAGACGGGTTGATCGAGCTAGGCCTGCGTTGCTTGTCACGATACCAACACGCCAGCCCTTGAACTTGGTTTGCAGTACCTTGCCCAAGCTGCCGTAAACGGATCGCAGGCGTTTTTCATCCCCGATCCGGGCACCATAGGGTGGATTGACAATAACAAGACCCGCAGAATCTGACGGGGGTTTTATGTCGCTGACCGAGCGCGTTTGAAACATGGTGAGATCGGCAACCCCGGCGCGGTCAGCATTTTTGGTCGAGGCCTCAATCGCTCCGCTATTGCGGTCCGAGCCATAGAAAACCACGTCCGGTTTGGCCGTAGGCTGCTGTTGGCGCATTGAGGACCAGACGTCGGGGTCGAAACTCGGTAGATTTTCAAATGCAAAGCTGCGGGAACGGCCGGGATGCAGCCCCAGCGCGATTTCGGCGGCTTCAATGACAAAGGTGCCAGAGCCGCACATCGGGTCCAGAACTGGCTCGGACCCATCAAATTCACACTCTCGTAGGAACATCGCGGCCATCGTTTCGCGCATCGGCGCTTTGGCGACAGCCGGTTTGTGACCCCGCTTGTGCAATGGCTCGCCGGAACTGTCGATCGAAAATGTGCACAGGTCCTTTTCGATGCGCACCAGGACGCGTACGGCCGCATCAGATGAAACCGGTGCGCCCAGCGTTTCCGAAATTGCCACTTCGATACGTTGCCGGGCGGCCCCTGCATGGTAGATTCGGGACTTGCGACTTGTCGCTTCGACTTTGACCGGCACATCGGGGCGCAAAAAATCGGCCCAGGGAAATTTTCGGGCCCGTTTATCCAGTTGTGCCAAATGAACTGCGGGAAACCCGCCCAGTCGCACCAGAACTTTATTCGCGCCACGCAGACACAGGTTCGCGCGCCAGACTTCAGGCCAGCCTCCGCGACAGGTGACGCCGCCGGGTCCGGGCTTTGCATCTGCGAATCCCAGCTCGACCGTTTCGGCATGCAGTGGGGCTTCAAGGCCCGGCGTTGCCACCAGAAAAATCTCAAAATCGTTGTTTGGTTCCATCCCGGGTGCTTACACCGGAAGCGTTGCGGGTGCGATATGCAATTTCAACAGGTCCAAAATGCAGCCCTTCAAGTTAATTTGACAAAATATCGGCAATTTCGGCGGCAACGGGTTTGCGTTTGGCAACATCCCCGCGTAAAGGGACCGTGATCAAAACGAAGCTTGGAATGAAAACAGGTGCCATGCGCCTTTTTTGCTCACAGGCTCCCACATACAGATCGTTTTGTGCCACTATGCAGTGGTGGGAACGATGTGTTGCAGGAAAGAGGCTTGGAAGACAGTAGCGACATGCAAACTTTCAAACTGAAAAAAGGGTTGGAGCTGCCGGTGCAAGGCGCGCCAGAGCAGACGATCCAACCGGGTCCTGAATTCAGGTCTGTCGGGGTTTTAGGGGCTGATTATCTGGGCCTGAAACCGCGCATGCTGGTTCAAGAGGGTGAAGAGGTTCAGCGGGGCACACCGTTGTTTTGCCACAAGGACGTGCCCGAGGCGATGATGGTCGCCCCGCTCAGCGGCAAGATCGTGGCCATCAACCGTGGTGCGCGTCGGGTGCTGCAGAGCGTTGTGATCGAAGTCTCGGACGTCAACGACACAGGTCTGGATTTCTCGGCTGTGGGCAACGCCGATACCGCCGAGGGCGTGACCGAACGTCTATGTGCGGCTGGCCTGTGGACTGCTTTTCGCACGCGGCCCTATTCCAAGATGCCCGCACCGGGTACAAAGCCCACGGCAATTTTCGTGACAGCGATGGATAGTGAGCCTCTGGCCGCTGATGCCGCGATCATTATCCAGGATGCAGGTGACGCCTTTGCTGCCGGCCTGAGCGCAGTTGCCAAGCTGACCGAGGGCAAGACGTATCTGTGCCAAAATGAGGGCGAAGCCCTGCCGGGCGCCGACGTTCCGGGTGTTGAAGCCGCAGCATTTTCCGGACCGCACCCCGCAGGTCTGGCTGGAACACACATCCACTTCCTTGAGCCGCTGGCCGGCGAAAAGCAGGTTTGGACGATCGGCTATCAGGATGTCATCGCGATTGGCCGTCTGATGCAAACGGGCCATCTGGATCCGAACATCGTGGTTGCCCTTTCAGGACCCGGCGCGCGTCAACCCCGCCTGATCCGCACTGTCATGGGGGCATCGACGGATGACCTGACCCGCGACGAAATCAATGTGGACGGCACGGCCCGTGTGATATCGGGCTCGATCCTGTCGGGCCGTCATGCAGAGGGGCCACAAGCCTATCTGGGCCGTTTCGCGCGTCAGATCAGCATCATCCGCGAAGACCATGATCAGCATACGTTGGGTTGGATTCTTCCGATGCCGTCGAAATATGCGGTTCAGCCCGTTTTGGGTTCGGCTTTTGCCAAGAAACTGTTTGCATTCACGTCTAACCTGAATGGTGGACGTCGTGCGATGGTTCCGACCGGTACGTTCGAACAGTTGATGCCGCAGGATTATTTGCCGACGCAACTGCTGCGCGCATTGCTGGTGATGGACACGGATTCCGCACAGGCGCTGGGTGCGCTCGAGTTGGACGAAGAGGATTTGGGCCTTGTCGGCTTTGCCTGTCCGGCGAAATATGAATATGGGCTGGCGCTGCGCGACTGCCTTACAAAGATTGAAAAGGAGGGCTGATCCGAATGGGTTTGCGCAACTTCTTTGACCGGATCGAGCCGAACTTTACCAAAGGCGGCAAGTACGAGAAGTATTTCCCCATCTATGAGATGGTCGAAAGCTTTATCTACACTCCGAAAACCGTAACCTCCGTTGCACCCCATGCGCGGTCCTACGTGGATATGAAGCGGATCATGACCTATGTCGTGATCGCCACGATCCCCTGTATCCTGTGGGGAATGTACAATACCGGCTTTCAGGCGAACTCGGCCATTGCCACGCTTGGACCCGATTCAGCCACAGGCTGGCGGATCGCCATCCTGCAGATGTTCGGCATCTCGCTGAACCCCGCCAGCATCTTTGCCAATGTGATGCACGGGATGATGTATTTCCTGCCGATTTACATCGTCACTCTGGTTGCAGGCGGTATCTTCGAGGTCATCTTTGCGACTGTTCGCGGCCATGAGGTGAACGAGGGTTTCCTTGTAACCTCAATGCTTTACACGCTGATCATGCCCGCATCTACGCCGCTTTGGCAGGTTGCGTTGGGCATCATCTTCGGGGTGGTGATCGGTAAAGAAGTCTTTGGCGGCACAGGCAAGAACTTCCTGAACCCAGCGCTCGTCGGTCGTGCGTTCCTGTACTTTGCCTATCCGGCGAACATGTCGGGTGACACGGTCTGGACTCCGGTTGATGGCTTTTCGGGCGCAACAGCACTGTCTGTTTCTGCCTCCGAAGGCTATCAGGCGTTGGCCACCGAGGGGCTGACATGGTGGAATGCGTTTCTGGGTCAGATGCAGGGTAGTTTTGGTGAGACATCAACGCTGGCCTGTATGATCGGCCTGGCATTCCTGCTGACGACCCGTATCGCCAATTTCCGACTGATTGTCGGCTGTCTGGCTGGGACCATAGGTCTGACGCTGCTGTTTAACCTCATTGGGTCGGATACCAACCCGATGTTCGCGATGCCATGGTACTGGCACGTCGTCGTCGGTGGTTACGCTTTCGGTCTGGTTTTCATGGTGACCGAGCCCGTTTCAGCCAGCCACACCAACATGGGCCGTTATATCTACGGTGCTCTGATCGGTATCATGGTTGTGTTGATCCGTGTGGTGAACCCCGCTTTCCCCGAAGGCATGATGCTGGCAATCCTGTTCGGTAACGTCTTTGCACCGCTGATCGACTACTTCGTCGTTCAGGCAAACATCAAACGGAGGGCGCGTCGCCATGTCTGATACGCAATCCCCAGAACCCAAGGGCGCGATTGCCAAGTTTCTGGCGGCCTCGCCGGACTCGGTCGGTAAAACGATCTTTATCGCCGTCGCCGTTTGTCTGGTGGCCTCGATGGTTGTGTCCGCCGCAGCCGTTAGCCTGCGTCCGGTCCAGGAAGCCAACGCGCTGAAGGACAAGCAGATCAACGTTCTGCAGGTTGCTGGTGTTTATGAACCCGGCACCGACGTGTCTGAGGCGTTCGCCGCGTTCGAGCCGCACGTTATTGAACTTTCGACGGGTGAGTTCGTCGACGACCAGTTCGATCCCGCAACATTCGACGATCTGGCCGCCGCAAGCGATCCAGAGCTGAGCGTCGCGCTGGACGATGACCCGGCTGGTATCGGTCGCAAGGCGTTGTACCGTGTTGTCTACCTGCTGCGCGACGAATCCGGCGAGTTGGACAAGGTGATCCTGCCGCTGCACGGCTATGGTCTGTGGTCGACGCTCTATGGCTTTATCGCGCTGGAAAATAACGGCAACGATATCTACGGCCTGCAATTTTACCAGCACGGCGAAACTCCCGGTCTTGGCGCCGAGGTGGACAATCCGCGTTGGAAAGCGTTGTGGAACGGCAAGAAGCTGCGGGATGATGCCGGTGATCTGCAGATCACAGTATCCAAGTCGCAACCTGCCGCTGGCCCCGACTTTTATGTAGATGCGCTGGCCGGTGCCACGTTGACCTCGGTTGGCGTTGATAACCTGGTGAAATTCTGGATGGGTGATGCGGGCTTCGCTCCGTTCCTGGCCAAACTGCAAGCAGGAGAGTTCTGATGTCCCAGACCAAGAGAGAGATGCTGGTCGACCCGCTTGTCGACAACAACCCGATCACACTGCAGGTGCTGGGTATCTGTTCGGCACTGGCGGTAACCTCTTCGCTGCAAGTGTCCTTCGTGATGGCGCTGGCGGTTACCTTCGTGACCTCGTTCTCGTCCTTCTTCATCTCATGCCTGCGCAATCAGATCCCGGGCTCGATCCGGATCATTGTGCAGATGGTGATCATCGCCTCGCTGGTGATCCTGGTGGATCAGGTTCTCAAGGCTTATGCCTTTGAGATTTCGAAAACCTTGTCGGTTTTTGTTGGTCTGATCATCACCAACTGTATCGTGATGGGCCGCGCCGAAGCATTTGCGATGAAGAACCCGCCCGTCGCGTCCTTCATTGACGGCCTGGGCAACGGAATGGGCTACGGTCTGATCCTGCTGCTTGTTGGCTTCATTCGCGAACTGTTCGGCAACGGGTCGCTGTTTGGCGTCACCATTCTGCAGACCGTCAACAATGGTGGCTGGTACGTGCCCAACGGCATGCTGCTGCTGCCGCCGTCCGCGTTCTTTATCATCGGTCTGATCATCTGGGCCTTCCGCACATGGAAGCCGAACCAGGTCGAAGAACGTGAATACAAAATTCAGCAGGTAGAGGCCCACTGATGGAAGGTCTGATTTCACTGGCCGTGAAGGCCATCTTTGTTGAAAACCTCGCACTCAGCTTCTTCCTCGGGATGTGTACATTCATCGCCGTATCCAAGAAGATCTCGACCGCGCTGGGTCTGGGCATCTCGGTCATGGTCGTTCAGGCGATCACCGTTCCCACGAACAACCTGCTGCTCAGTTATCTGCTGAAGCCCGGTGCGTTGGCCTGGGCGGGTTTCCCTGATGTGGACCTGACCTTCCTTGGTCTGATCTCCTACATTGGCGTGATCGCGGCGATGGTCCAGATCCTTGAGATGGTTCTGGATAAGTACTTCCCGCCGCTCTACAACGCGCTGGGGATCTTCCTGCCGCTTATCACAGTGAACTGCGCCATTCTGGGGGGATCGCTGTTTATGGTCGAGCGTGACTATAACTTTGCCGAAGCAGCCACTTATGGTGTGTCTTCGGGCTTTGGCTGGGCACTGGCGATCACCGCTATGGCGGGTGTTCGTGAAAAGCTGAAGTACTCGGATATTCCGGATGGTCTGCAGGGTCTTGGCATCACCTTCATCACCGCGGGACTGATGGCGATGGCCTTCATGTCTTTCTCGGGCGTGAAGCTGTAAGGAGGGACGAATGGAAACTTTTAGCCTGGGCGTCGTCCTTTTCACCCTGATCGTTGTCGCTCTGGTGGCTCTCATCATGGCCGCCCGTTCGAAGCTGGTATCGACCGGCGATGTGAACATCACAATCAACGGTGAAAAAACCATTTCCGTTCCTGCAGGTGGCAAACTGCTGCAAACATTGGCGGCTGAGAAGCTGTTCGTGCCGTCCGCTTGTGGCGGTGGTGGCACCTGTGCGCAGTGCCGTGTGCGCGTGCATTCAGGTGGCGGTTCGATTCTGCCGACTGAAGAAAGCCATATCACCAAGCGCGAAGCCTCTTGCGGCGACCGCCTGTCCTGTCAGGTTGCGGTCAAGCAGGACATGGACATCGAAGTTCCTGAAGAGGTCTTTGGTGTCAAGAAATGGGAATGCACGGTTCGCTCGAACGAAAACGTGGCAACCTTCATCAAAGCGCTGACGCTGGATTTGCCCGAGGGCGAGGACGTGAATTTCCGCGCTGGCGGATACATCCAGATCGAAGCCCCTGCGCATGCGTTGAAATACACTGATTTCGACGTAGAAGAAGAATACCGCGAAGATTGGGACCGCTTCAATCTGTGGCAGTATGAATCGGTTGTGAACGAACCGATCGAACGCGCGTATTCAATGGCCAACTACCCGGACGAAAAAGGCATGATCATGCTGAACGTCCGCGTTGCCTCGCCACCTCCCGGTTCCGAGGGTATCCCAGCGGGTCAGATGTCGTCTTACATCTTTAACCTGAAACCGGGTGATAAGGTCACCATCTCGGGCCCGTTTGGCGAATTCTTTGCCCGCGACACCCAGAAAGAGATGGTCTTTATCGGCGGTGGCGCCGGTATGGCGCCCATGCGCAGTCACATCTTCGACCAGCTCAAGCGTCTGGAAAATCGCGACCGCAAAATCAGCTTCTGGTACGGCGCGCGTTCGAAGAAAGAGATGTTCTTTGTCGAGGACTTCGACACTCTGGCCGAGGAATTCGACAACTTTGAATGGCATGTTGCCCTGTCGGATGCGCAGCCAGAGGACGATTGGAAAGGCTACACCGGCTTTATCCACAATGTTCTGTTCGAAGAATATCTCAAGAACCACCCTGCGCCTGAGGACTGTGAGTTCTATATGTGTGGCCCACCAATCATGAATCAGTCGGTCATCAACATGCTGCTGGATCTGGGCGTGGACCGCGAAGACATCATGCTCGACGATTTCGGCGGGTAAGAAACAAAGAACCGGCGCTTATAGCGCCGGTTTTCTTTTGTGCTCAAAGACGAAGGTCGCTGGACTCTATCGGTAGGACCGACTTAACGTCGAAGACCACGCTTGTGTCTTTTCCATACGCTCTGATTTGCGCGGGTTTGACATCTAGGAATTCCTGATGTGCGACGGCTAAAACGACGCCGTCATAGGCGCGTTCGTTGGGGGTGGCGACAAGGGAAATACCATACTCGGCCAACGCTTCGGCGGCATCGGCGTGCGGGTCGTGCACATCGACCTCAATACCGTAATCCTTAAGTTCGTCTATGATATCGACGACCCTTGTGTTGCGCAGATCCGGGCAGTTTTCCTTAAATGTCAGCCCCATGACCAGCACGCGCGCCGATCCTACGTCAATCCCGACGCGGGTCATCCGCTTTACCAGTTGCAACACGACATAGCCGCCCATGCTGTCGTTCAGGCGTCGCCCGGCCAGAATGATCTGTGGATGATGGCCGACCGCCTCTGCCTTATGTGTCAGGTAATAAGGATCGACGCCGATGCAGTGTCCGCCGACCAGGCCAGGACGGAAGGGCAAAAAATTCCACTTGGTGCCAGCTGCGCGCAAAACGGCATCGGTATCAATGCCCAGGCGTCCAAAAATCATCGCCAATTCATTGACCAGCGCGATGTTCAGGTCGCGTTGGGTGTTTTCGATAACTTTCGCGGCTTCGGCCACGCGGATGCTTTCCGCTTTGTGTGTACCTGCCGCGATAATCCGGCCATAAAGCGCATCTACCAAATCGGCAACTTCGGGTGTCGAGCCCGAGGTCACCTTGCAAATGTCCGAGATCCGATGGCCCTTATCACCGGGGTTAATCCGCTCTGGGCTGTATCCGGCAAAGAAATCCGCGTTGAATGTAAGTCCTGAAACCCGCTCGAGGACAGGCACACAGTCTTCCTCGGTAGCACCTGGATAAACCGTGGACTCGTAAATCACCAAGTCACCCTTTTTCAAAACACGTCCGACCGTCTCGGACGCACTTAGCAAGGGCGACAAATCCGGTTGTTTGCCCGCCGTGATTGGCGTTGGAACCGTCACGATAAAGGTATCACATCCCGCCAGATCGGAAGGTTCCGAAGTAAAGGTCAAACCTGTCGCAGCGTTCAGATCATTGGGTTCAACTTCCTGAGTGCTATCCTGCCCCGCGCGCAACGCGTCAATGCGTTTGGCATTGATATCAAACCCAATGACCGGGCCCACCCCGGCAAACGCCACTGCCAGTGGCAGGCCGACATAACCCAGGCCGATGACGGCGATTTTACGGGAATTGGGGTTTGTTTCGAACATTCGGGAAATCAGCTCATTTTCCATGATAGTCGCGGAACCATTCCACGAACTGGGCAATCCCGACCTTGAAATCGGTTTGTGGACGATACCCGGTTAACCGCTGCAACAGATCGGTATCGGCCCAGGTGGCCGGGACATCGCCCATCTGTATGGGCATATAGTTTCTGATTGCTTTCTTGCCGACAGCTTCTTCAATCGCCTCTACAAAATCCAACAGGCGCACTTTGTCGCCGTTACCGATATTAACCACGCGCCAAGGCGCCACGGGCGAAAGGCTGTCGCCTTCTTCGATGTCATCTGCGCTGTCGGGGCGCGCGGGCGGGCTGTCGATCAACAGCCGGATTCCGCGGACAAGATCATCCACATTGGTAAAATCGCGATACATGTCGCCATGATTGTAGATGTCGATCGGACGGTCATCCAGAATGGCATCCACAAACTTGTACAGTGCCAGGTCAGGGCGTCCCCAGGTCCCATAGACAGTGAAGAACCTAAACATCGTCGTGGGCAAGTTCCAAAGATGCGCATAGGAATGCCCCATGGCCTCATTGGCCTTTTTGGTAGCTGAATAGATGGTCAGAGGCGTGTCGGCCTTTTCAACCTCGGTAAAGGGCATAACCTCATTCGCGCCATAGACCGACGATGTAGAAGCCATCAAAAGATGGTCAACCTTATGTTCGCGTGCAACTTCCATCACGTTGAACGTGCCGACAATGTTCGAGTCGATATAGCTCCGCGGATCCTCCAAGCTGTAACGCACGCCTGCCTGACCGGCGAGGTGCACGATCACGTCAGGTTGAAACTCATCACCAACCTGCTTGAGCTTTTCGTGATTTTCCAACAAATCCTCGGTGACGGAAAACCCAGGGTTTTGCAGCAGCATCTGATGCCGGCGGTTTTTTAACGCGACATCATAGTAATCGGTAATCCCGTCATAGCCGTGCACCCGGAATCCTTCCGAAAGCAGCAGTTTCGCAAGATGGAACCCGATGAAACCCGCTGTACCCGTTACCAGAACGTGCTTCATTTTACCCTCGACCTATAACCGAACAAATTTTGGCATCAAGGATACTGTCAGTCAGCCAAGGTCAAGGGATTTCTACCGGAAGGATCAGCCTACGATCATTTGTTTCATACGCAACGCTTCATACTCCAGCTCTTTTAGTCGGAAATGAACAACGTCACCGATTGTGATTACGCCGCGCAGTTTCCCGTCGCCAACAACTGGCATGTGGCGAAAACGTCCTTCGGTCATGGTTTTCAGGACATCATTCAACAGATCGTCTGGTGAACATGTCTTGACCTCGCGCGTCATCAGATCCTCGACGGATTGTGGCAAGGTCTGGCCGGGCGTGTCAGCCATGCGCCGGACGATGTCACGTTCGGACAGAATACCCTGAAGGGTGCCGTTCTGGTCGGTCACGACCACGGCACCAATCCGCTTTTCACTGAGGGTATTCACGACCGAATGGATCGTGTCGTTTGGGCGCACCGCAAATACAGCATCCCCTTTACCCGCAAGCAATTTTGCCACCGTCGTCTGCGAGTGCGACAGATTGGATTCAACCGATTGACTGTGCGTGCTTGTATCGGTCTTGTCGCCGCGGGTAGGGGGCTGATATGAGGTTGGGGCCATTGGCAATCTCCTCTTATTTTTGAGATGGCTTCCCTGACACCTTACCGCAGCAATGCGGCCTGTATAGGGTGCAAATGCCCAAACCGGGGAAAACTGCCGCTAAACAAGGATATCCGGCCTGTTGTTTGACTTGTACCTTACCCCGCCCGTCGCAGTGCTGATTTTCTTTGCCGTGGTCGTATGCGGGCATAACTTTAGAATGGCCTGGAAACAGCAGCCGGTTGGCTGGCAAAAGAAAGCCTGGTTGTTCGGTGTCCCGGCCGGCATTGGGCTACTTATGTTGGGCTTCCTGCCGCTAAAGCTGTGAAGTCGGTTTGACTCTGCATAGGGCCGCTGGCATATGCCGGGCACGGTTTTCCTCTGGAGGTCTCTCGATGCGCCTTTTGCCTGTTCTGGCTGTTGCAACACTTGTTTCCGGATGTCTCTTTGACAAAGAACCCGAGGTTGTGCGCCTGTCCGGTGAGACCATGGGTACCACATTCAACATCACCGCTATCGGCACGGATGTGGATGAGACTGCATTGGGCTCTGCCGTGGAAGAGACATTGGCAGACGTGAACACCAAGATGTCCAACTGGGATCCCAACTCAGAGGTTTCGACATTTTCGGCGTCGCCCAGCACTGAACCCACTGAGGTTTCCGAAGAATTTGCGCTGGTTTTAGGTGCAGCAAATGACGTGCACGAAAAATCGGGCGGCACGTTCGACGTAACGCTTGGCCCGCTGATCGAACTGTGGGGCTTTGGTCCGCGCAAGCCAGAAGATCCGGTGCCATCAGATGCCGAGATACAGACGGCGTTGGAAAGCGTTGGTCAGGAACGCTTGCTGATGTTGGACAGCGAAAGCGGAACACTGGCCAAATCAGATGCTGGCGTGGGCATCAACCTGTCTGCAATCGCAAAAGGATACGGCATTGACGCCGTGGCTGCGACGCTACGCGACGCTGGGATCGAAAACTATATGGTCGAGATCGGCGGCGATCTGGTCACCATGGGCCAGAACGACAAGGGTGAGGCTTGGCGGATCGGGATCGAAAAGCCCGAAGCGGGGGCCCAAAACCTGCAGTTGGTAGTTGAGCTGGACAACCTCGGTATGGCGACCTCTGGCGACTACAAGAATTTCTTTGAACAGGACGGAGTGCGGTATTCGCATATCATCGACCCAACAACAGGTCGTCCGATCACGCATCGCACGACCTCGGTCACGGTTCTGGCCGAAAATGCGATGATGGCGGATGCCTGGGCGACGGCAATGCTGGCGCTGGGTCAGGATAAGGGCCTGGAACTGGCCGAAGAACATAAACTTGCCGTGTATTTCATTTCGCGGGATGTGACAGGCGGCGACGATGCCTATATTACGGTTCACAGCACTGCGTTCAAAGACGCACTGGGCACCAACTGACAGGTAAGAACCGGGATGAGCACCTTTATCATAGCCTTTTTTCTGCTTTTGATCATCGTGGTTGGCATGTCGCTGGGTGTCATGCTGATGGGCAAGACGATCAAAGGCAGCTGTGGTGGTCTGAACGCAATCTCGGGCGCGGACAAGTGCGTGGTCTGCCAAAAGGATGTCGACCCGGACTCGCCTCTGCGCGATCAATTGCAGTGTAAACGTGCCAAAAAGATGCTTGAGCAGATGGAGCGTCAGGCTTAAACGCAGATTGCGCGTCGCTATAGTGAAGGTAATGGCTAAATAGACCCCTGAGGTAACTTGGGGGAGGGCGCGCGTTTGGCCAAAGCCAAAAAACATCCTGTTTATCATGTTCGATCAGCTGCGCCGGGATTACCTCAGCTGTTACGGGCATCCGTGTTTGCACACCCCCAACATTGACTGGCTGGCTGCTAACGGAGTCCGCTTTGATAGGGCCTATATCCAGTCTCCGATTTGCGGTAGCTCGCGCATGTCGACATATACCGGCCGCTACGTGCATTCACACGGCGCCTCATGGAATGGCATTCCACTGAAAGTTGGTGAAATCACGATGGGGGATCACCTGCGCAAGGCAGGCATGGACTGCTGGTTGGTTGGCAAGACCCATATGCGCGCAGATGCGGAAGGCATGGAGCGGCTGGGATTAGCGCCTGACAGTCTGATCGGCGCGCGCGTCGCGGAATGCGGGTTTGACGTGCATGAACGCGATGACGGTATGCTGCCCGAAGGACCTGACGGGTTTTATGATCCGGATGGCGCAAAGGAATTCAATAAGCATCTGGCTGCAAAAGGGTATGAGAGTGACAACCCTTGGCACGACTTTGCTAATTCGGGGCTGGATGAGGACGGCAATGTCCTGTCCGGCTGGTTTTTGAAGAACTCAACCGAGGCGGCCAACATAGCGTAAGAGGACAGCGAAACCCCTTATCTGACCGGACGAGGCATCGATTTCATGGATACCCATGATGGCCCGTGGTGCTGTCACCTGAGCTTTATCAAGCCGCATTGGCCATACATCGTGCCGGAACCTTATGCCTCGATGTACGGGCCGGAACATGTTCTGCCGGTCGTGCGCTCCGACACGGAACGTCAGAATGCGCATCCGGTGCTCAAGGCATTCATGGATACTAAAGTCGGGCAGACATTCTCGCGGCAGGATGTACGTGATGCGGTGATCCCGGCCTATATGGGGCTGATCAAACAGGCCGATGACCAGATGGGGCGACTGTTTGACTGGATGGAGAAAACTGGCCGGATGGAGGACACGATGATCGTGCTGACATCCGATCACGGCGATTTTCTGGGCGATCACTGGATGGGCGAGAAAACGTTCTTTCAGGACGTATTAACCAAGGTGCCACTGATCATCTATGACCCGTCACCCGAAGCAGACGGAACGCGTGGCACCGTCAGCGATGCGCTGGTTGAATCCATCGACCTTGCTCCGACATTTGTGGATGTGGCGGGCGGTGAGATCGCAGGGCATATCCTTGAGGGGCACTCCTTGCTTCCGATCCTGCATGGGCAGCAGAACGAAACACCCCGCGACGTGGTGATTTGTGAGTACGATTACTCTGCATCACCAATTGCAGACATGCTGAATGCCTCTGTCCGGGACGCAGTAATGTTCATGGCAGCTAACAAAAAATGGAAGCTGATCCACAGCGAAGGCGGCCATCGGCCTATTCTGTTCGATCTGGAAAATGACCCTAACGAGCTTGTCGATTTGGGGGACAGTGCCGATCACGCCGATACAATTGCCAAAATGTACAACCACCTATTCGCTTGGACACGTCGCCAATCGCAACGCACCACGCGGTCGAAACAGCAGTTGATTGAGATGCGGAGCAAAAGCCGGGGCAGGGGGATCGTGGTCGGGGTCTATGACGAAAACGATGCGCCGCTGGATCTGACCGTCAAGTATCGCGATCGCAAGGCGCGTCCGTATACGGAATTGATAAACAAGGGTTGAGCGGCCTAAATATTAAATCTGCACAACCGCGCACAAAATAAGGTTCAATTGCCCGAGGGCAGGCGATACAAGACCGACCAGAGCAGAAATCCGGAGAGCCGCAATGACCGCCCCCAAACCTGTCGTCCTGTGCATTCTTGATGGTTGGGGCTTGTCCGAAGACACACGGTCTAACGCGCCGTATCTTGCAAACACGCCGACCTTTGATGCGATCATGACCAATGGGCCGCACGCGACCATTATTACACATGGCCCGGATGCTGGCTTGCCCAGCGGCCAGATGGGCAATTCCGAGGTAGGTCACACAAATATCGGGGCGGGCCGTGTTGTTGCGATGGATCTGGGGCAGATCGACCTGGCAATTGAAGACGGCAGCTTTTTCGACAATGCCGCATTGCAGACCTTCATCGCAAAGGTGAAGGCAGCGGATGGAACGGCGCATCTGATGGGTTTGGTCTCGGACGGTGGCGTCCATGGCCATTTGAACCACATCGTCGCGGCCGCCAAGGCGATCACCGATGCGGGCGTTCCGGTGGCGTTGCACGCCATGACGGACGGGCGCGACGTCGCTCCGAAATCGGCATTTACCTACCTGTCGGAACTTGAAGATCGTTTGCCCGATAGGGCGCGCATCGTCACGGTCTGTGGTCGGTATTTTGCAATGGATCGGGACAATCGCTGGGAACGCGTCAGCGAGGCTTATGATGCGATGGTCAAAGGCCAGGGTCGGGCTGCCACAACCGCGCATGGCGCTGTGGATCACGCATATAACCAGTCTGAAACCGATGAGTTCATCGCTCCCACTGTTCTGGAAGGTTACGACGGCATTCAGGATGGTGACGGGGTTTTCTGTTTGAATTTCCGAGCGGACCGCGCCCGTGAAATCTTGCGCGCGATTGGCGAACCGGGCTTTTCGGACTTCGATACGGGCCCGCGCCCGCAGCTTTCCGCCCTGTTGGGAATGGTCGAGTATTCCGACGGTCACAATGCCTATTTGACAACCGTGTTCCCCAAGCGGAAAATAGTGAACACTTTGGGTGAGTGGGTTGCCAAGAAGGGGTTGCGCCAGTTCCGTCTGGCCGAGACCGAAAAATACCCTCATGTCACGTTCTTCCTCAATGGTGGCAAGGAAACGCCCGAGGAAGGCGAAGACCGGTATATGCCAAAATCGCCCAAAGTGGCCACCTATGACCTGCAGCCCGAGATGTCTTCGGCCGAAGTGACGGCGAAATTTGTCGAGGCGATCGAGGCGGACTATGACCTGATCGTCACGAATTATGCCAACCCGGACATGGTTGGTCACACCGGCGATCTGCAAGCCGCAATCAAGGCATGTGAGGCCGTCGATCAAGGCTTGTCGCAGGTTGTCGCGGCGCTGAACAAGGTCGGTGGCGCTATGATCGTCACTGCGGATCACGGCAATTGCGAGGTCATGGTTGACCCCGAAACCGGCGGGCCGCACACCGCGCATACTCTGAACCCGGTTCCCGTGGCGCTGGTCGGTGGACCAAAAGATGCATCGCTACGAAACGGCCGCCTTTCCGATCTAGCCCCGACGCTGCTGGACCTGATGGGTCTTGAACAACCGCCCGAGATGACGGGGAAGAGCCTGCTGTCATGAGGATGCGCGCGCTTATCTTTGCGATATGTCTTGCGTCGCCTGCCAGCGCGCAGAATGATCCGTCCACAGCAGCCTTGAATGCGGCGCGCATGCTGGAACAGGCCTCGATCAACCTGACTGAAGCCGACGGTGCCCGCGACCGCGTGCGTGCCCTGACCGAAACTATCCAGGCTTATGAGGCCGGGCTTTCAGCGATGCGGGACGGGTTGCGCATAGCAGCGACCCGCGAGGCACAGCTGACAGCAGAATTGCGGTCGCGGGAACAGGAGGTCGCGCAGCTGCTGGGTGTATTGCAGACCATTGAGACCACGGCACCACCCGTTCTGATGCTGCACCCGTCCGGGCCCCTTGGTTCCGCGCGGGCAGGCATGATGCTGTCCGAAGTTACTCCCGGACTGAACGCGCGCGCGCAGGCACTGGCCCATGATCTGCAAGAGGTCCAGACCCTTCGGAAACTTCAGCAAAGTGCTGCAGACACTCTGGTCGAAGGGCTAACCGGTGTGCAAAACGCGCGCACCAGCCTAAGCGAGGCCATCGCTGACCGCACGGATTTGCCCCGTCGCTTTGTCGAAGATCCGGTGCGCACCGCCATCCTGATCTCATCAACCGAGACGCTGGATGGGTTTGCCAGCGGATTGTCCGAAATCCCGGAAGGCGAAATTGCTGAAACAGACGCGGATGTCTCTGACCGCAAGGGGCGGATTGAATTGCCGACCCAAGGTGTTGTTTTGCACCGCGCGGATGAGACTGACGCGGCTGGTGTGACGCGCCCCGGTGTGGTTTTGGCCACCCGTCCTCGGGCAATTGTTACAGCGCCAACCGCGGCAACGATCCGGTATCGTGGACCATTGCTGGAGCTCGGGAACGTCATGATCCTCGAGCCGCAACCGGGCTTGTTGTTCGTGTTCGCCGGGCTGCAAGACGTTTACGGAGACATGGGCGAGGTCATCCCCGAAGGCACTCCGGTAGGTTTGATGCCGGGTGAATCGCCCGAAATCGGCGCAATTTTGTCAACAAGCGGTGATGGCACTGGAACTGACCGGTCAGAAACGCTCTATATAGAGGTAAGACAGAATAACAGCCCCGTGGACCCGGAATCATGGTTTCGGACCGACAAGGATGGATAAACGAGTATGAAGAAATTTCTGATGGCCGGTCTGGCCGGAACCGTGGCAGGTGTAATCGCAACTACACAAATCGCTGGTCCTTTGCTGGCGCAAGAAGCTGACCGCAAGGCCAGCGTGTACGAGCAATTGGATCTGTTTGGCGATATTTTCGAACGTATCCGCGCCCAGTATGTCGAAGACGTTGAGCCGGAAGAGCTGATTGAGGCGGCCATTGACGGCATGCTCACGTCGCTTGACCCGCATTCCAGCTACCTTTCACCCGATGATGCCGAGCAGATGCGCGTGCAGACACGGGGCGAATTTGGCGGATTGGGCATCGAGGTCACGCAAGAAGAAGGGTATGTCAAAGTTGTCTCGCCAATCGACGACACGCCTGCGGATGAGGCTGGTATCGAAGCAGGTGATTTCATCACTCATGTCGATGGGGAAAGCATCCTTGGCCTGACATTGGACAAGGCCGTCGATCTGATGCGTGGCCCGGTCGGGTCGGAAATCGTGATCACGGTCGTCCGCGAAGGCGAGCAAGAGCCGTTTGATATCACCATCATTCGCGACACTATCAAACTGACAGCCGTGCGTGCCCGGACCGAAGGCACCAGCGTAGTCCTACGCGTCACCACCTTCAACGATCAGACATTCCCGAACCTGCAAGAAGGCCTAAATGAGCAGATTGAGGAAGCCGGTGGTCTGGACAAGGTCAATGGTGTTGTCCTTGATCTGCGGAACAATCCCGGCGGGTTGCTGACCCAGGCGATCAAAGTTTCGGACGCATTCCTGAACGAAGGCGAGATCGTGTCCACGCGTGGTCGCGACCCAAGCGATGGCGAGCGATTCAATGCCACGCTGGGTGATTTGGCCGAAGGCAAGCCGATCGTTGTTCTGATCAATGGCGGTTCGGCATCAGCTTCGGAAATCGTAGCTGGCGCGTTGCAAGATCACCGTCGTGCGATCGTTGTCGGCACCAAGAGTTTTGGCAAAGGATCGGTGCAAACGGTCATGCCGCTGCGTGGCGATGGTGCAATGCGTCTGACGACCTCGCGCTACTACACGCCCTCGGGCCGGTCAATTCAGGCACTTGGCGTCAGCCCAGACATCATCGTTGAACAGCCGCGCCCGGCGCCGGATGCCGAGGAAGAGGAAGAGGAAGCCAACGCCCGCACGCGGTCCGAAGCTGATCTGCGCGGCAGCCTGAACAATGACAGCCTGAGCGAAGATGAAATCCGTCAAATCGAAGAAGATCGCGCCAAAGCCGAAGCCACGGCTGAATTGCGGGAAGAGGATTATCAGCTGGCCTACGCCATCGACATCCTCAAAGGTTTGTCGGCGTTCAATCCCAACGGACCGTCTCAGTAAGACAAACAGGGCCGCCGATACTGGCGGCCCTTTCTGCAAAGGCCGGGATCAACCCTCAACCTTGTGCAGCTTTTCTTCGTCAAGCATCATCGCCAGAACAATGCCTATCGAGACCGAGATGGCCGCAAAAACAAAGGCCATGTTCATGCCTGCATCAAATGCGGCAGCGATGGCAGATTTGACCTTTTCAGCCTCTTCCGAGCTTAGCTTTTCCATAACAGCGCGGGCTGTACCGGTCGTAAGCGTTCCACCGTTGATCGCCTTTTGATCGGTTACGGACATGTTGATCCCATCCGCAACCAGCTGTTTGCTGAGGCTGGACAGGCTGATGACATACATAATTGCGGTCGCGAAGGCGACGGAAATGGCGCCATATACCAGATGGGTCATAAAGCTCAGGCCGCCCACAAGGCCAGCGCGTTCAGGTTTGACGGCGCACACGGCTGCAGTGCCTGACGGCCCAACCGTCAGTGTTGCGCCCAGCCCGATCATTGCCATGCCGGGCAAAATCTGAAAATAGCCCAACCCCGCCGGTAAGATGATAATGCTGAGAGCGCCAGTCGTTGCGATCAAATATCCCCAGAACAGCAGGCGCTTTGGCCCGAAATCATTATAAAGAGTGCCCGAAACAATCGAACCGACGGCCAGCAGGAGTGTCAGCGGGGCAAGACCAATCGCCGACTCAAACACCGACCAACCAAGGACCTTTTGCATGTATTGAGGGAAGTATAGCAGCCCGACAAAGGCCGCCGACACGTTGAACATGTTCAGTCCCAGCGTGATCCGAAACTCGCGGTTCTGCATCATTTGTGGCAGCAAGAGAGGCTCTTTCACGCGCTTTTCGACTTGCGGGAAAAAGAAGAACAGCGCGGCGCTGACGAAAAACAACATCAACAGAGGGACAGACGTCCAGCCCCAGTCCGCACCGACGTCCAGCCCGTAAAGAAGCAAAAGAACAGCAAACGAAAGAATACCTATACCGGCGAAATCGATATGTTCGCCCTGTTTGTGTTGAGTTTCACGCTCCATAAGGATCAGGGCCGTAACCATCGAAATGGACGAAAACAACACGTTTGCAAGAAAGAACAAGCGCCAGTCGCCAAAGCTGACTGCGGCGCCGCTGATGAGCGGACCAAAGACATTGCCGCTGGTCACACCGGCGAGGATCATACCCATGATCATGGCGCGGTGTTCGGGGCGCGAGACTTTGGTGGCGCCAAAAGCAAGCGTGCAAGGCCAGACGCAACCCGAACCAATCCCTTGCAAAGCACGCGCGGCGATCAGGAAGTCGAGACTGGGAGAGACAAAGCACATGACGGACGCAAATAGAAAGATTGCCAGCCCGATGATCATCATCTTGCGATGCCCGAACATGTCCCCCATGCGCCCCCCGGCAACCATGGTCATGGCAAAAAACAGGGCGTAGATGTTCAGAACCCATTGGGTGCTGGTAATATCAGCGTCAAAACTGTTTTCGATGGCCGGGACAAGAATAAGAGCGCCGGTAAAGTCGATACCGATCCCGAACCCTGTCACCATCAGAGCGATGACCTTGACGATACTGCTGCGGTCCATTTTCGCACCCGGGTTGCTTCGGATGACTTTTATGATGCACGGATTCCGCCTGAAAGATAGACAAAGCCTTGGAAACGAAGAAAACCCGGATCAGTCCGAAGGTGCCTGAGACCGTCTAAATGCCCGTTTCAACAAGTCGAGCTCCGCCCGCAACAAAGCGATTTCGGTTCGCAAATCATCTGCGGCTGATGCCCCCGCAATGATTGTGAATTCACCGATCTTCTGTGTTGTGTTTGCATCGGCTATTACAAAGCAATGAACCCCGTCGGCGATAGCGGTTGATGGCACCGGCACACTCAGTTCCCAACCACCATCGGTGGCGGTCATGAGCACACCCTCCAGCGCCTGGCCCATGTAACGGACTTCGACATGCGGTTCAGTGTCGGCCTGCAGGTACCCGCGCCAGATGCCGTTTTCGAACAGGGTTGGGGTCAAGGTTGGTTGTGTCATGGCCAATGCTCTCACATGTCGGCGCGGTGGTGGCGGCAAAGGGTCAGGTCCCGCAGAACTATGCGGTTCATCGCCGGATTGGTCAGAACCAAGTCCAGCCAAATCTTGTCTATGCGCCGTTCGTTCAGCGGCAAATTGGCAAGATCGAAATCTAGAACATTCGAGCTTGTCGACAAATCCAGAGACCGTGGAACGGAATCGGTGTTTGGGCCGTGCTGAATATTCAGTCGTGCGGTCACGTCCAGCGGACGTTCTGTTTCAATCTGGGCATCGACCCGCATCAGGTGCTGCCGCGTCAGACCACGCACTGCCTCAGCTGGCAAATCCAGCGACACGGAAAGGAATGACCCTGCAAAACCGAACACTTCGACGCCAAGTCCAAACGCGGCCAGATCCTTTTCGTCCATGTTTCGTGCTTGGCGCACGCTGATCTCGGAGAGAGCGCAGTCATGGAATATCTTTACCTGTTGATCCAACTCGACCTTACGCGGGATTGAGGCGAGGCCGGGCCGAGGCAAGGGGCCCCGCCACAAATCAGGTCGCCAGCACCAGTCAGTACCCAGCGGTTTGGGGAATTGTTTTGATCCAATCAGGGGCAGCGTCAGTCTTTCATTTGCTTCCCGAAGCAAACGGTCCAATTGCGCACGAAGTTTGCGCGCCTCATCCCGCTGTTGACGCAATTGGGGGTTCGTAGCCCCGGCCGCGTCTTGGACGGCCCGTTGCCAGCGCGCAATAGTTTTGCGGTGTAGATATCGCTCCAGAAGTTTGCCCATGATCCCATCGTCTGAACTTGACCTTCTTTAGTCAAAGACAACGGCGAGGATAAGGCCGAATTGGTGAAATCCGCATAAAACTATCCGACACTAACGTGGTTGTGACTGGGCGGTTTTGGTTGTGTCTGCTAAGGCCCCCATCGCCGTTCTTGCAATCATCTGGGACTGTGCGTACCGTCCGGCACCTGATTGCTGTGGATTATCCGAAAAACCGCTACTAAATTCTTTGAGGCAAGGCCGGGGCATGGAACCCACACTATTTTCGTTCATCTGGAAACACTCGAAAAAGCAGCAGCTTGTGCTGTTGTTTTTGACGGTATTGTCATTTCCGTTTCTCTACGCTTCGCTCGAGTTGCCAAAGCAGATCATCAACGACGCAATTGGTGCGCCTAGCGATAGTGTTGTGCTTCTGGGGATCACCTTCACGCAGGTCCAATATCTGCTGATCCTCTGTTTTGCATTTTTGGCCACTGTAATCGCCAGCGGCTTGATGAAGATGCGCATCAACACGATGAAGGGCATATTGGCCGAACGTATGCTGCGCCGCCTGCGGTTCACGCTGATTCACCGCGCCATGCGATTCCCGAAATCGTATTTTGCCACCACCAGCCAGGGTGAACTTGTTTCAATGATCACCTCCGAGGCCGAACCGATGGGCGGCCTGATGGGTGATGCGATTGCCCAGCCGGTGTTTCAGTTTGGTCAGATGATGACCATTGTCACCTTTCTGTTCATGCAAAGCGTTTGGTTCGGTCTGGCCAGCATCGCGTTGATTCCGTTGCAGGCATGGCTGATCCCAAAACTGCAGCGCCAGATCAACCTGCTGAACAAGGAACGAATTCAGCAGGTCCGCCACCTCAGCTCGGAAATTGGCGAAAGCGCTGCGGGCATCAGCGACCTGCGCACCAATGGTGGCTGGCGTTATCGTTTGGCGCAGTTCAGTCACCGGTTAGGGACCTTGTTTGAGATCCGGTTCAAGATCTACAACAAGAAGTTCTTTATGAAGTTCCTCAACAATCTGATCACGCAGATGACGCCGTTCCTGTTCTATTCGGTCGGCGGCTATTTGGCGATCACCGGTGAGGTGACGGTTGGCGCGCTTGTCGCGGCGCTTGGGGCATACAAGGACCTTAGTGGCCCATGGAAAGACTTGCTGACCTATTACAACCAGGTTCAGGATATGTCCTTGCGCTGGGAAATCGTCATTGAACGCTTTGCCCCGGACAACATGATCCCTGAAGAGCTGTTTGTGGGTGAGCCAGAGTCTATTCCGCATCTCAGCGGCGATATCGAACTGCGCAATGTAACAGTGCGCGATGATGACGGGAAAACCATCCTTGAAGATATCGACCTGACCATCCCCAAGGGTGCCCGCGTTGCTATTCAGTCGTCAAGCGCCGCCGAACGCGGCGCTTTGGCACAACTGCTGACACGAGAGCTTTTGCCGATACAAGGCAGCGTCACAATTGCGGGTCACGATCTGCTAAAACTCCATCAGACGGTAATTGCGGCGCGGATCGGCTATGCCTATTCGCGGCCCTATCTGTTTGACGGGACTTTGGGTGACAACCTCTTGATGCCGTTGCGAACCCATCCACAACACTTAACCGACGCGAAGAAGGCCCCAAGCCGGTGGCAAATCGAAGCGGTGCGGGCCGGGAACCCTCCGGATTCCCTGTCGGATGAGTGGATCGATCCCGGCCTGGCAGGGTTGGAAGACATCGAGGATATCCGCAACTGGTGGTTCCAGCTGGTCGAGGCGATGGGCATTGATGAGTTCATGTTCCGCCGGACATTACGTACCCAGTTCGATCCAGAACAGCATTCTGCGCTGGCGCGGGATATTGTAAATCTGCGCGATACGGTCGCGCAAAGGTTGGAAGAAAAAGACCTGGCGCGGTATGTCTATCGGTTCGAGCCGGACCGCTTTAACCCGGCTGTTCCACTGGGGGGCAACTTGCTGTTTGCCGCTCCGTCTCGCGATATCTCACCGGATATTCTGGCGGGCGATGATCGGTTCATGTGGATGCTGCGCCATCACGATCTGGATGATGACGCAATGAGCATTGCAAGCGCGGTGCTGGAAACACTGCACCAGACGTTTGGACGGGACGGGGCAGATCACCCGCTGTTCCTTCGTCTGGGTATGGCCAAGGATATGTTCCACCGCCTGCTTGATATAGAGGACCGGCGCAAAGCCAAAGGGGATGAAGCAATCAGCGAGGGCGAGCGTGCCTTGTTGCTGACCGTTCCGTTCCTGCTGACCGCGGAACAGATCGGGCCTGATTTTCCGGACGAGTACAAAGATAAGATCTTGGCCATCCGAAGGGGGCAAGCGGAACAGCTGCGTGCCTCGATGGATGGGATGTTCGTTCCGGTCACGCCAGATGCATATATTGAACGCATGACTGTCATGGAAAATGCCCTGTTCGGGCGGGTTTCTTTGATGGCCGGGGCGCACACGGATGAAATCGAAGATGTCGTCGCCGAAGCCATGAACGAAGCTGGTCTGCGCCGCCGGGCGGCGGCCATTATCTATGACCTGCCCTCGGGTCTGGGTGGGAATAATCTGCCGACGGTATTTCAGGAACGCGCCGCATTCTCGCGCGCTGGAATCAAGCGTCCTGATGTGTTGATCCTGGACAAAGCTCTGGCCAGCCATGATTCCGAGAGCAGGCTGAGAACCCGGCTGAAACTGCGGGAATTGTTGCCGGATTCCATCATGATCTTCATGGAGGATTACTTTGCCCATCCCGAAGCCTATGATCTGTTCGTCGAGATCAAAGATGGTCGAATTGACGGCGTCTCGCGAACCCGTCCAGAAGAAGAGGCCAGCTCAACAGATGACCTGAGCCGCAAGCTCAAGATTATCTCGTCGACCGAGCTGTTTTCCGGCATTGACGGTCGCAACCAGCGCCTTCTGGCGTTTTCGGCGCAATGGTACGATGCCGCAGCCGGGCAGATCATCTTTTCCGAAGGGCAAACGCCAGATGCCGCTTATCTGTGTATTTCGGGCGAAGCCGACCTGATCTGGAATGAAGGGAACGGAACCGCGCGTACGATCTCGGTCATCGAGCCCGGGCGTCTGATCGGAGACTTGTCGATCATCACGGGTGAAATTCGGCAATTTGATTTGGTCGCGGTCAAGAATTGTTCGTTCCTGCGCATTGGGGCCGAGGAATTGCGCGCGGTTATTGAAAGTGACGCAGGTGTTGCGATGCAGCTGCTGCAGACGGTTGCCGGCTATCTGACTACGATTTCCCAAAGGCTGAACGCCGCCAATGCAACTTCATTGATCTTCGACGATGACGCGCCGAACCGGGATGTGGCCGACAATGCCTGACGCCCACCCCGGCAGATACATAGCGCATGAACGACTTGTTGCACCTTCGCGCGCACGGCCAGAGCTTTGGCGCCTGCTGGTCGGGCTGACCATTGTTGGCGTGGTTGGCATCCTTCTGAACTTTCTACTTTTTGGATTGGTTGCGGGTCTTGGATCCGTCGAATGGGCCCAAGGTTTGCTGACCGGCGCATCCCCGGTTGCACTTTTGGTGCTACTGGCAAGCTTTGGCTTCATCACATTGGGCGTGTCCATCGCTGCAAAACGCCTACAACATCGAACTCTGAGCTCAATCTGTGGTCCATGGCGCGAGGGCATTGGGCAATTTTGGAATGTTTTTAAGGCATTGCTGATCGTTGGGATCGTCGTGGCCATCTTGCCGCCATATGGCATGGGCGCAACGCTGACGCAGAATTTGGCACTGTCGACCTGGCTGTTGTTTCTGCCTTTCTCGCTTTTTGCAGTGCTGATTCAGACAAGCGCTGAAGAGGTGCTTTTTCGGGGTTACATCCAGCAAAGTCTGGCAGCGCGATTCCGATCGCCGGTTATTTGGTTGGGCGTACCGTCGATTTTGTTCGCGGCAGGTCACTTTGCCCCCGGCGCGGCCGGAGACAACGCGCTATTGGTTGCCGTGTGGTCCGGTATGTTCGGCCTGATGGCGGCGGATCTGACGGCACGGTCAGGGACGTTGGGGCCTGCTATCGCATTGCACCTGTTCAATAATATGGTCGCTCTGCTGTTTGTTTCCTTACCCGATGGCTTAAGTGGTCTGGCATTGTATCTGCTTCCTTACGACATGTCGGATACCGGGGCGCTGCGGCAATGGCTGTATGTGGATTTTGCTGTGATGATCGTCAGTTGGCTAACAGCGCGGGTTGCGCTCAGGCGTTGATTGCATTTCTTTCCGTAGCGTCTTATTTGACGTCAAAGCAGCACAAGCCAAGGTTCCGATATGAACTGGATTACAAACTACGTCCGCCCACGGATCAACTCGATCTTCTCGCGCCGAGAAGTGCCGGAGAATCTTTGGCACAAATGCGATGAATGCGGAACCATGCTGTTTCACCGCGAGTTGGCAGAAAACCAGAATGTCTGCACCCAGTGCGATCATCACATGGCGATCACTCCGCGCGAGCGGTTCGATCATCTGTTCGATGGTGGGATCTTTACCGAGGTCGAGGTTCCCGCGCCCAAAGACGATCCGCTGCAGTTCCGCGATCAGAAAAAGTACCCCGACCGGATGAAAGCCGCCCAAAAGAAAACGGGCGAGAAAGAGGCGATGTTGGTCGCCCTTGGTGAAATTGGCCGAACCCCGATTGTGGCAGCTGCGCAGGACTTTTCGTTCATGGGCGGATCCATGGGCATGTATGTCGGCAACGCGATCATCGCAGCCGCGCAAGAGGCGGTGAAGCTAAAGCGCCCGCTGATCCTGTTTTCGGCCGCTGGCGGCGCGCGGATGCAGGAAGGTATCCTGAGTCTGATGCAGATGCCCCGCACAACCGTGGCAGTAGAAATGCTGAAAGAGGCAAATCTGCCCTACATCGTAGTGCTGACTCACCCAACGACAGGTGGTGTGACGGCTTCATACGCGATGCTGGGTGATGTCCATATCTCAGAGCCCAATGCGCTGATTTGTTTTGCCGGTCCACGCGTGATCGAACAGACGATCCGGGAAAAGCTGCCCGAAGGCTTCCAACGCGCGGAATACCTGTTGGATCACGGCATGTTGGACCGTGTGACCAAGCGGACCGAAATGCGCGATGAGTTGATCACCATCACGCGGATGTTGATGAACCAGCCTCCGGCGGTCAAAGGTGATCTGCCTGCGCCCGAACCCGAAGATGCAGTGGCAGAAGCCCCGGCTGAAGACGCGGAAGAAAAATGACCTCTCAGACATCGGACATCATTCTGGAGAGGATGATGGCGCTGCATCCCAAGATCATTGACCTGACCTTGGATCGTGTCTGGCGTCTGTTGGCCGCGCTGGACAATCCGCAAAACAAACTGCCTCCGGTGATCCACATCGCGGGAACCAACGGCAAAGGCTCGACCCAGGCCATGATCCGCGCAGGTCTGGAAGGGGCAGGGCTGACCGCCCATGCCTATACCTCGCCCCACCTGGCGCGGTTTCACGAACGTATCCGTTTGGCGGGTGAACTGATTTCCGAGCCGTACCTGACAGCGGTTCTGGACGAATGTTATGCCGCCAATGGTGGCGAGAACATCACGTATTTTGAGATCACGACCTGCGCGGCCCTGCTGGCTTTTGCCCGGTCCAAGGCGGACTACACGTTGCTTGAGGTCGGGTTGGGTGGCCGGTTGGATGCGACCAATGTCATTCACGACCCGGCGGTAACGGTTATCACGCCGGTTTCAATCGACCATGAGCAATTTCTGGGCGATACCTTGGGCAAGATCGCAGCGGAAAAGGCCGGCATCATCAAGCCCGGTGTTCCCTGCATCGTTGGCCCGCAACAGGACGAGGCGTTGGAGGTCATTGAATACACTGCCGCGCGTCTGGGTGCACCTTTGTTGGTTCATGGCCAACACTGGCACGTCACCGAAGAAAACGGGCGGCTCGTCTATCAGGACGAAACTGGCCTGCGCGATCTGCCGTTGCCAAATCTGTTGGGCGCACATCAGTACCAAAATGCCGGTGCCGCGCTAGCGGTCTTGCGTCATCTGGATCTTGGGGAAGACGCCTATGAGGCTGCGGTGACCAAGGCTGAATGGCCAGCCCGTATGCAGCGATTGAAAACCGGCCCGCTGGTCGAACAGGCTCCCGAGGCCGAACTGTGGTTGGATGGCGGTCACAACGCCGCCGCAGGTTTGGCATTGGCCGATCTACTGGCGAAGCTGCCTGCACGTCCAACCCATATGATCTGTGGGATGTTGAACACAAAGGACGTCACCGGGTATCTGGCTCCGCTTGCTGCGCAGGCGCAAAGCCTGACGGCAGTCTCTATCCCGGGCGAGGCAAATACGCTGAGCGCTGACGACACCGCTAAAGCCGCCGCTCGGGTTGGGCTAGCAGCGTCTACTGCCAATAGTGTGGCCGAGGCCCTAAAAAACATTACTGAAAATGACCCGCAGGTGCGGGTTCTGATCTGTGGATCACTATACCTGGCCGGTAATATTCTGCGCGAGAACGGCTGAAAAAGGCGCATCCGCACAGCTTCATCTGGCCAAATATCCCGGGGGAGTCGCGCAAAGCGCGGCGGGGGCAGCGCCCCTATTGCCCCCAATCCTGATCCTGCATCTCACGCAGGCGGGACGCAGTGCGCTCGAATTCAAATGTGCCTTCACCTTCGACGTACAGCATCTCGGGTTCTGCCGCAGCTGAACAGATCAAGCGAACTTTTCCCTCATACAGTGCGTCGATCAGCGTGACGAACCGTTTGGCTTCGTTGAAGTTGTTACGCGACAGGCGCGGGATGTCCTCAAGCACCAGAACTTTGACCGCTTCCGCGATGGCAAGATAGTCTGCCGGGCCCAGCATCCTTCCACAAAGGTCATAAAAACTGGCCCGCGCCACGCCGTTTCGAAAAGCGGGCAGTTCTACCGCACGACCGTTGACCTGCAGAATCAGCGGGTCCGCCGCGCCTCCGGCCAGGTCGTTCCAGACGCTGCGAATGCTCTCGCGCGCCTCGGGACCTATGGGCGTAAAATAAACAGGCGCGCCTTCCAGTCGGTTTTGCCGGTAATCCGTCGGTGAGATCAGCTCCCACACCTCAAGCTGTTCTTTGATATGTGCAATGAAGGGCAAAAAGAGCTGACGGTTTAGCCCGTCCTTGTACAGGTCATCCGGATGGCGGTTCGATGTCGTCACGACCACGGTGCCACCTTCATGCAGCAGATCGAACAGACGACCAACAATCATCGCGTCCGTGATATCGGTAATTTGCATTTCGTCAAATGCCAGTACGCGCGCGGACTTGATCACCGAGGCGGCCACCGGAGCCAACGCGTCTTCAACTCCATCCTTGCGGGCCTTGTGCATGCCTGCGTGGATTTCCTGCATAAAGGCGTGAAAATGCACTCGGCGGGCGGGGATGTCTGCCAAAGAGTCGACGAACATATCCATCAGCATGGATTTTCCGCGCCCGACTCCGCCCCACAGATATAAACCTTTGGGCGGCGGCGGGACTTTTCGAAAGAACCCCCGTTTCACAGGTTCGGCCAATGCCGCCCGGATACGTTCGAAATGAGGAAGAACGGCCTCTTGAGCGTCGTCTCTGGTCAGGGTGCCGTCGGCCACCTGCGTGTCATAAAGCGATATCAAACCCGTCATGTTTTGAGGCATAGCGCCCGGTTTGCCCGTTGAAAAGCAGCCAATTCTCGGACGCATCAATTTTGCTTATCCGTGACCGCAAAACTCCTGAATTGACGCATGATCCAAACACGGTAACGTCTGTCCCTTGAACGCCCGAGGACCTAATGCCCCAACACACGCGCTTGCTGAACCCCATCCTGATCGTCGGGTGTATCATCATCACCGTCAGTTTTGCCGTGCGCGCATCGTTTGGCGTGTTTCAAATCCCCATCGCAGATGAATTCGGCTGGCTGCGCTCGGACTTTTCGATGGCAATCGCAATTCAGAATTTGGCCTGGGGCATTGGGCAGCCAATATTCGGCGCCATCGCCGAAAAAGTCGGCGACAGGCGCGCGATTTCTCTGGGGGCTCTGACCTACGCGGCGGGTATGGTTCTGTCGGCCTGGTCCGTCACTCCGTTCGAACACCAGATGTACGCATGGCTCGTGGGCTTCGGTATCGCGGGAACAGGATTTGGCGTGGTCCTTGCCGTGGTGGCGCGGGCATCGTCGGACGAAAACCGCTCCATGTCGCTTGCGATTATCACAGCTGCGGGCAGTTTCGGTCAGGTTCTGGGGGCGCCTACCGCCGAATGGATGCTAAGCTTTATGCCCTGGCAGCAGGTGTTCATCGTATTTGCCATAGCGATCTTGGCACTGGTTCTGACACTGCCGTTCATGCGCGCGCCGCAGGCCGCCAGCAAGGTGGAAATCGAAGAAAGCATGAGTCAGATCCTGACCAAAGCTTTCCGTGATCCGTCCTATACGCTGATCTTTCTGGGCTTTTTCAGCTGTGGCTATCAGCTTGGCTTCATCACTGCCCATTTCCCCGCTTTCGTGACCGAGATGTGCGGACCCATACAACCCGGTGGCGTTCTGCATTCTATTGGCATCACAACCACATCAGCACTGGGGGCCGTGTCAATTTCATTGATTGGCCTGGCAAATATTGCGGGCACACTGCTGGCCGGTTGGGCAGGGAACCGTTTCCCCAAAAAATACCTGCTGGCCGGAGTCTATACCGCGCGAACACTCGCCGCGGCGGCCTTCATCGTGTTCCCGATCACGCCTCTGTCGGTCATCGTGTTTTCACTGGTCATGGGGTCGCTGTGGCTTGCCACGGTACCGCTGACCTCGGGGCTGGTCGCGCATCTCTACGGATTGCGTTATATGGGAACGCTGTATGGGATCATCTTTTTCAGCCACCAGGTCGGCAGTTTCCTTGGCGTCTGGTTGGGGGGGCGGATGTATGACCAGTACGGCGATTACACTCTGGTTTGGTGGATCGGCGTCGCGATCGGGGCGTTCAGTGCCATTGTCCATCTGCCTATTCGCGAAAACCGATCACTTGTCGCCACCTAAACTATTGTGCTTCGTCGACCGTTAGCAGGTCTTCTTGAACCAGCCGGTCCGCCCATCCTTGTGGCCCAGTGAAGTGATGGGTCTGCCACCCACGCGCCCGCGCCGTTTCGATATTGTCGATCCGGTCGTCGGTGAACAAAAGCGCCTCGGGCGGTAGTCCACAATCGGCTTCGACCATTTCATAGATCGGAACATGCGGTTTGACGGTCTGCATCCGTCCCGACACGTATTGTTTGTCGAATTCGTTGAGGAACGGGTAGACGGTGGTCGCATAGTCGAAGTTTTGCACCCCGAAATTGGTCAGTGCGTAAACCGGCACGCCTTTGGCGCGCAATGCCCGCTGCAGGCGGACCGAATGGGGGATTTCGGGTGTGGCAAGTTCGATCCACTTGTCGTGCCACATGCGGATTTCATCCCGCCATTCCGGGTATTTCTCGGCCCAGTCATATATCGTGTCCGTGAAGTGATGACCCTGGTCGACCAGGTCGTTCATCCCGTGCAGGTCAACTTCCGAGAACATGGCGCGACGGCGCTCTTCCCCGATGACCCGGTCGTAATAGCGTTCGGGTTGCCATTCGATCAGAACGTTCCCGATGTCAAAAACAACAGCTTTCACCGACATGTTGGTACCTGTCTTCTTGTTCTCGCGTTGGTGCTACTGAACCAAGCGCGACAGAATTGTTCAAGGCACAACCGCAGCGCGCAGCGCTGCCCGGCCCAATTGTCAAAGACGCATCTTTGATGCGTCGCTGGCAAGCGGGAGGATTAGCCCCGCTGCGCAGCCCTCAATTCCCGTTCCAGGGCGTCCAAAAACCGGGATCGATCAGCTTTGCCAAAGGGCTTCCCGCCGCCACCCGCGCCTAGTGGATTGGATGCGCGCAAGTCGGCCATCAAATCACGCATGGCCAGTTGCTGGCCGATATTGGCCGCGGTAAAGGCTTCGCCGTTAGGTCGCAGAACCCGGGCACCGGCTTCGACACATTTTGCGGCCAGCGGGATATCGGATGTCACCACAACGTCTCCTGCGCCGCATCGTTCGGCAATCCATTTATCTGCCTCATCCGCGCCCTCGGACACGATGACCACCTGCACCAATGGGTTTGCAGACGGCCGCAAACCACCGTTTGACACCAGTGCCATCGGTACTTCGTGCCGGGTTGCTACCCGTTCAGCCTCGGCTTTCACGGGGCAGGCATCGCCATCGATATAGAGCGTCGTCACGCTTTCCCGGCTTTCTTCTCGGCCTTTTCAGCGGGTTTCTTGCGCACCTTGAACTCGTCCGGGATTGGCATCCGGTTGAATGCATCCAACCCAGCGATCTTGTAGGCCTCGGCCAGGGTTGGATAGTTGAACGTATTCTGCACGAAATAATCCACCGTGCCCTTCAAATTTAGGACTGCCTGCGCGATATGGATCAACTCTGTCGCGCCCTCACCCACGATCTGCACCCCCAGCACCCGGCGGGTTTTCAGTGAAAACAGCATCTTCAGCATGCCATGTTCCAACCCCATGATATGCCCGCGCGAAGTCTCCCGGAACCGCGCCACGCCGACTTCGTATGGGATGCCGCGTTCCTGCAGTTCCTCTTCGGACATGCCGCAAGTTGAAATCTCGGGGACTGAATAAATGCCGTAAGGATACCACGGACTTTCCGGCAGGGTAGGGGTTTCCAGCGCGTGACAGGCTGCCACGCGGCCCTGCTGCAGGGAGGTTGAGGCCAATGATGGGTGCCCAATCACATCGCCAGTCGCGTAGATATGCGGCACAGCAGTTTGATACGTCTTGCGATCCACGTTGATCCGGTTGCGATGATCGGTTTCCAAGCCAACGGCCTGCAGGTTCAATGCCGATGTCGCCCCCATGCGCCCGGCGGCGAACAACAACATTTCAGCACGCACGTGGCGGCCATTCTCGAGCGTGACTTCGACATGGCCGCCAGCGTCTTCTATCTTTTGAACGGCTGAGCCCAGACGTAGGTCCACGCCGTTTTCGCGGATCTGATGCGTGAAATCATGGATTAAGCGGGTGTCGATGAAATCCAGGAAGGTCTCGCGCGGTTCGATCAACGTCACCCGAACATCCAAAGCCGAGAACATGGTGGCGTATTCCACACCAATCACTCCGGCGCCTATCACCACCAGCGAGCGCGGGATCTCTGCCATCTCAAGAAAGTCGTCACCGTCCACCACGGTCTTGCCGTTGAATGGCACATAATCCGGGCGATAGGTTTTTGTTCCGGTTGCCATCAGGAACTTGGCCGCCGTAAGTCTCGTTGTCTCTCCGGCATCAGTGGCAACCTCAATCTCGTGAGGCCCAACGAATTTGGCCAATCCGTTCAAGGTCTCCACATGGTTGCGGTTGAATTGGTGTTCCAGCACATCAACTTCATGATCCAGCGTCATATGCAGACGTGCCTTCAGGTCTTCGGCCCGGATCTGATCTTTGACCCGGTACGAGCGGCCATAGAAGCTGCGCTCGCGCCAGCCGGACAGGTTCAGTACCGTTTCACGCAGGGTCTTTGACGGGATCGTTCCGGTGTGGACGGACACGCCACCAAACCGATCCTTGCGATCGATCACCAGAACACGCCGTTGCAGTTTGCCCGCCTGTATCGCGGCCGAACGACCCGAGGGGCCGGACCCGATGATGATCAGGTCATAGTCGTATTGGCTCATGCCTCAGTCTCCGTACAGTGCCTCGGCGTGGAAGGTGATGTGGTCTTCCATGAAGGTCGACACGAAGAAGTACGAATGATCGTAGCCCGGTTGCAGGCGGAAGATTGCCTGCTGACGACGTTCGGCAATCGCCTGCGCCAAAGTTTCGGGGCGCAGCAAGTCGATGAATTGGTCACTGGCACCAGTGTCGATCAGGATAGGGCCATCAAAGCCGATTTCTTTCATCATGACCGATGCATCGTGTTTGACCCATGCCGTCTCATCGTCGCCAAGGTAGGCGCTTAATTGCTTGCGACCCCAATCCGCACCCGTCGGGTTCGATATGGGTGCGAAGGCGGAGACAGACCGGAAGCGACCCGGCAGGTTCATCGCGAGCGTCAGCGCCCCGTGACCTCCCATCGAATGTCCGGTTATTGCCTGACGCTCCGCATCGATCGCGAAGTTTTCGATCAGCAAAGCAGGCAATTCTTCGGCCACGTAATCCCACATGTTGAAATGCGGCGCCCAAGGTTGCTGCGTGGCGTTCAGATAGAACCCGGCGCCCTGGCCCAGATCATAATCCTCGTGATCCGCGACACCCTCACCGCGCGGGGAGGTGTCCGGGAAGACAACCGCGATGCCTTGCTCGGCCGCCCAAGCCTGAGCACCTGCTTTGGTCATCGCGTTTTCATGGGTGCAGGTCAGGCCTGACAGATACCACAAAATCGGAACCGGGCCGTCCTTGGCCTCGGCTGGCAGGAACAGGCCAAAGGTCATGTCGCATTGGCAGGCAGTCGAGGCGTGGCGGTAGACGCCCTGAACGCCTCCGAAACATGCATTTTCCGAAAGGGTTTCCATTTGGTTTTGTCCTTACGTTGGGTTTGCGACATGGCTATCCTTCCACGCTCGATACGTAAAGGCTGAGCGGCTTTGATGTGCCATTTTTGACAAGGCCTAGATCAGGGCGTTCCAACCCAGGCGATGACCAATGGCACCGTCAGAATGCTGGCCGCTGTGGACAAAAGTATCGCAGCAGATGCACGGTGCGGCGCCACCCTGTAATGGGCGGCCAGCATATAGACGTTACCCGCCACCGGCAGTGCCGCGGCGGCGATGGCGACGGAAGCAGGAAACGCAGCCACGGGCAAAACCCAAAGCAACACAACGGCGACACAAGCAGGGTGGACAACCAATTTACAAAAGCTCAGCCAGCCTGCAATGTGAACGCGTTCCGCGGATTTGCTGGCCAGAGAAGCTCCGATCGCGAACAGGGCACCCGGCGTCGCGGCCCCGCCCAGAATTGTCAGGAAATCATTCAATGGGACAGGAACGGGGATCTGCAAGGCGGACCAAAGCATTCCTGCCGAGATTGAAACGATCATCGGATTCTTGATCAAACCGATCCCGATCAGTCGGAAGGTTGCAGGCGTCAACCGCCCGTCGCGCCCGCCATTTATCAGAATGACGATCAGGGATGAAAACACCACAAGATCTACCGTCAAAACCAGCATAACCGGGCCAATCGCGGCTTCGGTAAACAGCAGCGCCAGCATGGGCAGGCCCAGAAAACCGACATTGCCGATGGCGGCACATTGAGCCTCGACCGCGGCGGTCGGGATATCAAGCCCACGTATCCATGCGACAACCGTCGCCAAGACGTACACAGCGGCGGTTCCGATCAGGTATCCAACGACTAGCCTTGCATTGAAAATATCCGCAAAGGGCAGGGTGGCGGCAAAGCGAAACAGCATGGCCGACAGCGCAAAATAGAAAACGAATTTCGTCAGGTACGCCGTTGCTTCTTCAGAAAAAAATCGACTGCGCCCGGCCCAGTACCCCAAGCCGATGATCGCAAAAAAGGGCAGTGTGCGCAGAAAGATATCGACCATGTGCAACGTGGTAGCACGTAACACACAGGCTGCAAGATGTGACGGGCCAGTTATAGGGTTTTGGGGACGCGCGTTGTAAAATAACTTAACTGGTCAATCGAAAACCTAACGTCATCTGTGTTGCCAGATGCCTGCTAATTGTGCGATTTGTTGTATCTGAACTGAACGGTTTATACATTTGTCACCCAATCGACCGAAGGAGAGTACATGACCGAAGCAGCCGTCATTCTGCGAACAGGCCGAAAATTTGATCAGGTCCTGCGCGGAGCCCGAGAGGTTTTCATGGCGGATGGTTTCGAAGGTGCAAGCGTCGACGACATCGCGCGCGCTGCGGGGGTGTCGAAGGCGACGCTCTACAGTTATTTCCCGGACAAACGCCTGCTGTTCATGGAAGTGGCGCAGGTCGAGTGCAGGCGAATGGCCGAAAACGTCGTGGCGATGGTCGACGACTGCAAGCCAGCGCGCGAAGTTCTGACTATCGCGGCGACGGAACTGACGACTTTTTTAGTCTCGGACTTCTCGCAACAGATGTTCCGCATCTGCATCGCCGAGCGTGACCGGTTCCCCGAGCTGGGCCAAACATTTTATGAGGCCGGGCCGCAGAACGGTCAGCGCCAGATGGTCGAGTATCTGGAAAAGGCAGTCAACAAGGGTGAGCTCGCCATCGACAACCTGCAATTGGCAGCCGAACAGTTCAGTGAACTATGCAAGGTTCGGATTTGGACCCGCGCTGCCATCGGTGTTCAAAAGAGCTTTTCCAAAGCAGAGTTGGATGCAATTGCGACGCAGGCCGTTGATATGTTCATGGCGCGATACGGCGTCTAACCTGCTGCATTTAATCACAAGAAAGATGTGAACGACCCGCACCCGGCAAGCCGGATGCGGGCAAAACAAGTCACTCGATAAAAGTCTTGGCCAGCCGGTCACTGATTGGCTGTGACAGATAGCTGATTACTGCGCGCTCGCCGGTTTTCACGAACAGATCTGCGGGCATTCCTGGCAACAGATCCAGTGCGGCGACTTCGATGGGTTGATCGGGATCCAGTTTCACCCGGGCTTTGTAATAAGGCTCGCCGGTGCGGTCGTCCTCCAGCGCGTCGGCTGAGATGTCAAAAATCCGGCCACTGGCTTCGGGCACATCGGTCTGCGTAAAGGCAGACAGGCGAATGCGCGTTGCCTGACCGATCTGCAGCTTGTCGATATCGGCGGTTTTGATCCGCGCTTCGACGATCAGGGCCTGATTGGCGGGAACAATATCCATGATAGACTCTCCGGGGCGAATGACGCCGCCGGTTGTCGATACTGCCAGATTGACGACCCGCCCGCTGGCAGGGGCCAGGACCTGTGTTCGTTTCAACCGTTCCGATGCCCCTGAATATTGTGACCGGATCAGATCAAGCTGAGCATCCACAACCGCAAGCTCTCCTGCGATCACCTCATCGCGCAACTTTTGTTGGCTGAGCAGGGACAACTGCAACTCTTGCACCTGATCCTGTGCCTGCGCGATCTGGGTGCGCAACGACGCATCGACACCACCCAGACGTTCCATTTCGATCTGGCGCGCGCTGACCCGTGTGACTGCCACAAGTCCTTTGTCTAGCAAGGATTTCAGATTGGACAGTTCAATCTGAGTGATGTCGATCTGGTTTTGGGTCGAGAGGCGTTGTGCGTTCAGGCCGGCGATCTGATTGCGCAGCCCCTGAATGCGTTGCGCGTTGATTTGAGCCTCGGTCCGGCGCGCGCGGGCTTCGGCGTCAAATAGTTGTTTCTGCGTCAGGTAGGGCGACAACCAATGCAGCCGCTGCATTCCATCGCTGAACCCGGCCAAGGCGGTTGGTTCGTCAAACCTGTCCGTGCCGTTGATCTGCGCCAGCAAGCGGGCGCGTCGGACCGACAATTCGCCCAATTGGCTGCCCAGGATACTCAGATCTACATCGATATCCGAGCTATCAAGTCGCACAAGGGGCTGACCTGCCTGAACAAATTCACCGTCCGTGACAAGGATCGAGTCAATGATGCCACCATCCAGATGTTCGACCGTCTTGCGGTTCCCCTCCACCACAAATGATGCTGGCGCGACGACCGCCCCGTCCAGTTTCGAGGCGAAAGCCCAATAGGCGCTGCCGCCCATGAAGGCCATCAGGGTAAACAATCCAAACAGGACATAGCGTTTGATCTCAGAGGTCTCGGTTGTGATGTCCAAGACTTGCACATCGTGGGCAGCAAGTGCGTTCTGAGATTGTGAGCGTTTCATCAACTGGGTCATTGGGCAACTCCGCTGATCTGAGTTTCATTGGCAGGGGCCGCGTCGGGTTTTTTCGCCGCGGATTGGGTAGGGTTGTCCAGAACGTTCCGGCGATTGACCTTCAGAACGTCCTCTTTGTCTCCGAACTGAGATTGGGCGCCGTTTCGCAGGACCATCACCTTGTTGGCGGCCTGCAGTGTTGCCGGACGATGGGTCATGACGATGGCAATTGCACCGCGGGCCCGCGCCGACATGATCGCATCGCGCAGGGCCTGTTCACCTTCGGCATCCAGGTCCGAATTTGGCTCGTCCAAAATCAACACAAACGGATCGCCATAAAGCGCCCGGGCCAGTGCCAGCCGCTGACGTTGACCACCTGACAAAAAGAACCCCCGACCGATGCGCGTTTCATATCCATCGGGAAGGGCGCTGATCATTTCGTGCACACCGGCCTCGCGGGCGGCACGCAGCACTTCGGCATCATCTATGGCGACAGAGAAGCGCCCGATGTTTTCGCGGATCGTGCCGTCGAACAGCGCTACATCCTGTGGAAGATAGCCAATCTGCTTGCCCAGATCCTCGTGGTTCCATTTGGACATCGGGCTTCCATCCAGCAAGACTTCGCCCCGCTGCGGGTGCCAGATACCGGCCATCATCTTGCCCAGAGTGGTCTTGCCCGAGCCGCTATGCCCGATCACCGCCAGCACGTCTCCGGGCACAAGACCAAAGTCGATCTGGCGGAGCGAGGCGTTGACGGCGCGCGGGGGCCCTGCCTGCGCAATCTTGACGTCCAGAGATTTGAACGCGCGCGGCAGGTGCAGATTGGGTGGGGCTTCGGCAAACTCTTCAGTCAGTTTTGCCAGCTTGGAATACGATCCGCGCGCGGCCAGAAAGCTGCGCCATTGACCGATCAATTGGTCAATTGGAGCCAGTGCACGGGCCAGCACGATGGTTGCCGCGATCATGACGCCAGCGGTGGATTCTCCGGTGATGGCCAGTGCCGCGCCAAGTCCCAGAATGGCCGACTGCAAACCCATCCGAACGGTCTTGGACACGACAGAAAAGCTGGCAACCCGGTCAGCGGCGCGGGTTTTGTGCAGATGGGCTTCAGCCTGAAGCGACGTCCAACGCCGCACCAAATCGGATTTCATGCCAAGTGCCTGAACCAGCTCGGCGTTCTTGTCACTGGTGCCGAACAACGCATCGGAACGACCGCGTGCTTGCGAAGCCGACCGCATCGGCTCCCGGGCGCGCGAGTTGTTGATCAGAGCCATGATCGTCAGCATGACGGCCCCGGCCAGACCAAGCAGACCCAGATAGGGGTGAAGGGCATAAAGGACCAACAGATAGAGCGGGATCCACGGCGCGTCGAAAAACGCGGTCAGCGTGGTTCCCGAGATGAATTCACGAAAGCCGTTCACGTCTTCGACAAGGTTTTCGCCAGCCTCGGCTTCGCCATGGACACGGCGGCGCATCGCCGCACCGAGGACCGGCGCGCCAACGTTCAGCTCAAAGCGGGCGGCCAGACGTCCCAAAATGCGCATCCGCATCAGGTCAAGGCAGGCGACGACAACAAAAACACCAGCCAGCAATGCAGACAGCGCGATCAAAGTGTCGACATTCTGACTGGTCAGGACCCGGTCATAGACCTGCAGCATATAAAGCGGACCAGCCAGCATCAGCAGGTTCAGAAACAAGCTGAAGAAGGCAACTGCGACAAAACCCTTGCGCAACGACCCCCAGGCGATTTTTACGGGATTGGTTTGCTGGGACATCAGGGAACCCTTTCCGGTTTGACAAACGGGGCGACCTGGGCCGCCCCGCTGTTGATTGGTTAAACGATGAAGTCGTTTTCGGTCAGGTCAGCGGCATCGACACCGGTCAGACGGATCGAGCCTGCGTCGCCAAAGCTGATGACGGCGTCGTCACCATCCTGAACGGTACTCGGACCGCCGTCGAAGTCAGAGCCCAGATCTCCGATCTGAATTCTGTCCACGCCCGTTTCAAAGTCCAGGATGGTATCGTCACCAAAGGTGCCCTGGAACAGGAAGGTGTCAGCGCCTTCGCCGCCAATCAGGACGTCATTGCCGCCCTCACCGTTTAGCAAGTCGTCGCCATCCGCGCCGTTCAGAACGTTCTCCAGATCGCTGCCGACGATTACGTCACCATCATTGGAGCCGATGACATTCTCGATCGAGACCAGCACGTCGGTTTCAACCTGATTGTCGATCACGTCCAGCCCGACAACACCGGTGCCACCTGTATCCACGTTACCCAGCGTCGCGCCCGCATCCACCAACGTGTCCTGCACAACCGGGCCGTTTTCTCCCGCTGGCGCATTGTGCAGATGGATTGCCGAGAGGACACCGGAGTTCGGCGTGGCAAGGTCGGCTTCGTTCAGGCCCACTACGCTCAGCTCGCTCGAGTAGGTGACTTCGCCGGTTGCAAGGTTCTGAGTGATGACGACGGTTGCGTTGCCGGAGGCCTCGCTGTCCGATGTCGGCCCAGGCTCTTGCGCCGCGTCCAGACCGCCGCTCAGCGTGACGGTGCGGATCCCGTTCTCGGTCACGTCGCCGTCGACCAGAAGCTGCCCGCGAATTTCCCCACCAGGGAAGTCGGCGGTGTGGATGTTGTAGTACAGGTTGCCCAGAACGGCCTCTTCTACAAACCAACCTCCATCCGGGATATTCGCCCCGAACTGGTCCGGTGCCACAACAGCAGCATCCACGATCGAGACATTAAAGCCGGTATCACGTGTGGCCGTGCCGTTGCCGTTGGCATCCAGACGAACTTCGACTGCGACATCCAGGTCCGAGAAGTCGGCTGTATCGATGCCTTCTCCACCGTCGATGAAGTCATTGCCCAGACCACCGGTCAGCACATTGTCTGCATCGCCTGCGATCAAAACATCATCACCTGCGCCACCGTTGATGTCACCGTTGGTGGTGCCCAGATCGACAAAGATGTCATCGCCATCGCCCAGCAGGACGTTGCCGTTGATCACACCTTCGTCGTCGTTGACGATGGTAACGTCACCAGCATCCGATGCATCGATCGCGTTGACCGTGCCGCGGATTTCGCCTTCGTTCAGGATCGCACCCAGAAGGTTGAGACCCCCATCGATACGGATACCAGCTGCGGCGTCCGACTGCTCGGACCCGGCAATGAGACCTTCATTGATGACAACCCCGGCAAAGGAGGCGTCTTCCTGACCCGTGAACAGGCGCAGACCATCGCCGACTTGATTACCCTCGGTGACATCGCCGTTACCCTGGAAGATTCCTTGGTTTACGATGGTTGCCGAGACGATATCACCATCAACATCACCGGTTTGCAGCGATACGGCAGAACCGTTGGCGCCATCATTGACGCTGACCGTACCAGTGTTGGTGAAGCTATAGTTGTCAGCGGTTCCATCGGCATAAACTGCGCCGTTGCGCTGATTGCCCGCACCGACAATCTGGCCTTCGTTGATGACCTCAAGACCTTCGCCATCGATGTTCAGCGCACGGCTTTCCGAAGCGACAATACCTGAGTTCACGAACGAACCACCTGAGTGGTCACCGGTGCCAAAGTATACACCGTTCTGGATGCCGGTAATGAAGCCTTGATTTTCCAGCGCACCTTGGAAATTCACGCCATTGACGACACGAAGGCCAGCAACTGTGCCGTTGGCACCGCTGGAGGAGACGTTTCCGGTGTTTAGAATGGTCGCATCAGTGGTGCCGGTGTTGCCGACATTGCCGATACGAATGCCATCACCGGCAAGCGACGTAGCCGCACCAGCGTTTCCGCGCCCAGTGATCTCACCGGAGTTTTCCAGCGTGAAGGTGTTAGCACCGTCTGCCGCACCCCCGATTTCCACACCAAACCCGGAACCCTGGTTGTCTTCACCAGCGTCAATCCGACCAGAGTTGATAACCGAGAAATCATCGGCAGTGCCATCGGCATAGACCGTCCCATTGCGCTGATCCCCGGTACCGAAAATGAACCCAGAGTTCTCAACGGTCAGGCCGATGCCATCAATGTTTAAAGCGCGACTGCCAGAAGACACGTTGCTCCCGTTGATGAACGAACCACCTGTGTGATCGCCATTGCCAAAGTAGACACCGTTGCGCACACCGGAGATGCCGCCGAGGTTAATAAATTCACCCTGAAAGTTCACTCCGTCTACAACACGGACGCCAGCGACGGTGCCGTTGTTCCCTTCTGACGAAATGATGGTGATATTGCCGATCGACCCGTCGACGGTACCGGTGTTGCCAACGTTACCGATGCGAATGCCGTCACCGGCCAGCGACGAGGCTGCATCAGCGTTTCCGCGCCCAGTGATAACGCCGGCATTACCTAGCATAAAGGTGTTTGCACCGTCTTCTGCGCCACCGACTTCAACTCCGATGCCTGAACCCTGATTGCCCTCACCTGCGTCAATCAGACCGGAGTTCTGTACAGAGAAGTCATCCGCGGTTCCGTCAGCATAAACCGTCCCGTTGCGCTGATCGCTGGTGCCGAGGATCTCACCCTGGTTGGAAACCTCAAGACCGATACCATCAATGTTGAGTGCACGGCTGTCAGATGACACAACACCGCCTGCTTCGTTCACAAAGCTACCACCTGTGTGATCCGCGTTGCCAAAGTAGACACCATTTTGAACACCCGAGATCGTGCCCGAGTTGGTGAATTCACCCTGAAAACCGACACCATCTACAAAGCGCACACCGGCTACAGTGCCATTGGCACCTTCCGAGCTCACCTCGCCGCGGTTGGTAATGTTCACCTCAGCAACACCTTCATTGCCGGGGTTGCCGATGCGAATACCGTCGCCCGCCTGGCCTGTGCCTGCCGCGCCGTTGCCGCGACCCTGGATAACGCCGTCGTTTTCCAGCGAGAATGTGTTGGCGCCGTCGGCGGCCCCACCAATTTCTGCAGCGAAACCTGAACCTTGGTTGTGCTCGCCTGCGTCAATCGTTCCGTTGGCCAGACTGCGAACCGAGAAATCATCCGCAGTGCCATCGGCATAAACAGTACCGTTGCGTTGGTCGCCAGTGCCCAGAATGTCACCGCCGTTGATCAGGTTGACACCCGAGCCGTCGATGTTCACTGCGCGGCTGCCGGATTGGATGGTGCCAAAGTTCAGCACGTCCAGGTCGTGTTCGCCTTCGCCGATATACAGACCATTGCGCGGACCTTCGATCACACCGGTCGAGGTGTTCAGGATCTCACCTTCGGCATTTACGCCATCGGCGATGCGGATACCGGCGGCTGTGCCCTGGTTGCTTTCGGTCGAGATCAGGCCGCTGTTGATGATTTCGGTTTCCAGCGTGGCGCCTTCGGCACCGTCATCAATGCGGATGCCGTCCCCGGCCAGCCCGGTATTGGCCGCACCTTGGCCACGGCCCTGAATCGTAGCACCAAAGCCGTTGAAGATGTCAGTTTCCACACGGTCGCCGACCTCGTCGCCGATTTGCAACGAGATACCAGCGCCCTGGTTGCCTTCGCCGGCGTCAATCGTGCCGCCCACAAAGTTCGAGATCGAAATGTCTTCGGCGGTGCTGTTGGTATAGATCGTACCATTGCGCTGATTGCCGGTGCCGATGATGTCGTCAAAGTTGCGCACATCGATGCCTTGGCCCTGAATGTCTACTGCACGGCTATCCGAACTGATCACACCGCCGCGGAAGTTATCCAGACCGCCAGAGCTTTGAGCGCCCGCAAACTGCACACCGTTGAACTCGCCCGCAATCTCACCAAAGTTGCGAACGCTTGCGCTGCCGGTGACCTGAACGCCTGTGGCCAATGCGTCAGGGCCGTTGTTCGCTTCAATCAAGCCCGAGCGGAAGTTGAATACGTCAACATCCTGCCCCTGCGCCTGAACAGCGGCGACGGCGTTGTTGGTGATGATCTCGCCAAAGTTCAGCAGGCGCGAGAAGTCATTTGCCAGAACAAAGGCTGGAGTGTCGTCGACGACGGTACTTTGAAAGAAGTTATTGAAAAGGGTTTGGCCGGCACGGTTGGTCTCTTGGGCTATGGTAGACGTGGTCAAGAGCTGAGCGCGCAGGCTTGTCAGCATTTGGGACAGCATGGGGTACTCCGTCAAAAATTGTTACGTTTGGCGGTCCGCCCGGTGTTTCGGACATTCCACGTAGCAAAGGGGTAGACGGCACCCCGTGTAAGCTGAAATTCATCGTGCAAATCGGTTGTATAACCAATGCTAATAATCACGGTTTTCGTGAGCGTCTGGGAAGTTCAACTTATATAAATCAACACGTTACGTCACAATTGTCCCGCATGACGTTCTATTCGAATGCGCTGGTTAACAGTTTTGTCAGCGAAATTGATCTGTATTTCATGCACCTTGCCCCGCTTTACGTTAGAGAAGGGAACGGTCCAGTGCCGTCTTTTGTATGACCGCAGAGAGATTGGGCGGATGAATTTCAGAGATTTGGAATACGTGCTTGCCATCGCGAAGCATGGCCAGTTCAGCCAGGCGGCGGTTGCGTGCAACGTTTCGCAACCTGCTCTGTCGAACCAGATCAAGAAGCTGGAACAGGAACTGGGTGTTGAACTGTTCCTGCGGCTGAACAACGAAGTGCGGCCAACCGCGTTTGGTCAGAGCATCCTGAGTGTCGCTGAATCCATTCTGGCAGATGCGCAAAAGATCCGCGATTCCGCCACCCAATTTCGCGACCCCGAGGCCGTTGCATATCGGATTGGCATGACGCCAACGCTTGCACCGTACCTGACGCAGTATTTTTCAGAGATGTTCAGCAATATTTTTCCGCGTATGCGCGTGACAATGATTGAGGATCTTCCACAGAACATGTTGCAGATGGTTGAAGACCATCAGCTGGACATGGCGCTGGTGGCTCAGGTCAACAACAGTGACGCTTTGGCTTTCACGTCGATTTGGTCCGAACCCCTGTTTCTGGCCATGCGCGAGGGGCATCCGCTGTGTATGCTGACCTCAATAGCACCTGAGGACGTTCCCTCGCATGACTTTATCCGGCTTCCTCACAGTTTCGGCTATGAGCTTGAGGACCGTTTGCCCAAAGCTGATCCTGCGATCCGGGTCGCAAAGCGGTTTGATCTGAGCGCGCTGAGGTTTGAAACGATCTGTCGGCACATCTGTCATTCTGATGATTGTACAATTGTGTCGGCCCTGGCTGCCGAGCAATTCAAGCGGGACAAATGGCCCTTGTGTTTTGTTCCGTTTGAGGGCCCGGGAAACCTACGCAACCTTGGGGCCGCGACCCGCCCGGGATGCCCCAGAAGCCCCGTGCTGAACCGTGTCGGTGCATATATTCAGGACCGGCCACCGGTTGGTGTGACCCCAACATTCTCGCAATAAATACCCGTCGATCCTTTTGATCATGCAACGCAATGATGCAGGGCAGTCTTTCGGCCGCTTCCTTTGCATTTGGTCAAGCTGTGCAAGAGCTATCAAAGTGAGTTGACAATGGATTTTGTATTTTGGATACATTGGGCACAAATTTCGTGGCGATGAGAGTCGTCTGGAATTGCTTGGACAACAAAAGCAACGCGAAAGCCGATTGAAAATTTTTCTGGGAGACAATCATGAAACTTAAATTTTTAGCTGCAACAGCGGCAATTGCCCTGTCCAGCGCGGCCGCGCAGGCCAACACGCTGGTTTATTGTTCAGAAGGTTCACCCGAAGGATTTGACCCGGCGCTTTTTACGGCCGGAACTACCTTTGACGCCTCATCGCACCCGATCTACAACCGCCTGCTGGAATTCGAAACCGGCACAACCAACGTTATCCCCGGTCTGGCCGAAAGCGTCGAAGCCAGTGATGATGGCCTGGAGTACACGTTCAAGCTGCGTCAGGGCGTGAAGTTCCATTCGAATGACGAGTTCACACCGACCCGCGATTTCAACGCGGATGACGTGATCTTCTCGTTCATGCGCCAAAAGGATGACAGCCATCCCTATAATCAGGTGTCAGGCGGTACGTGGGAATACTTCAAGGGTATGGGAATGCCCGATCTGGTCGAGTCCATTGAAAAGGTCGACGACTACACCGTCAAATTTACTCTGACCAAGCCTGAGGCGCCGTTTGTTGCCAACATGGCGATGGATTTCGCTTCGATACTGTCTGCAGAATATGCAGATGCGATGATGGAAGCCGGAACACCTGAAAAGCTGAACACCGCACCCATCGGCACCGGCCCGTTCTCGTTCTTGGCTTATCAAAAGGACGCCGTAATCCGGTACGCCCAGAATGCCGACTACTGGAAAGACCCGGCGGATGTTGAAAATCTGATCTTTGCGATCACTCCGGACGCATCCGTGCGCTATCAGAAGCTGAAGGCAGGCGAATGTCACATCATGCCGTATCCGAACCCGGCTGACATTCAGGCAATGCAGGATGATGCCGACATCAACATGTTGGAGCAGGAAGGCCTCAACGTTGGCTACCTGGCCTATAACACCACAATGGCGCCCTTCGACAACCCGAACGTCCGCAAGGCGTTGAACATGGCAATCGACAAGAACGCGATCATCGACGTGGTGTTCCAGGGCTCGGGCCAAGTTGCAAAGAACCCGATCCCGCCGACCATGTGGGGCTATAACGACGCGATCACCGACGATGCCTATGATCCAGAAGCGGCCAAGGCAATGCTGGAAGCCGAAGGTGTTTCCGACCTGTCGATGAAGGTATGGGCAATGCCGGTACAGCGTCCGTACAACCCGAATGCGCGCCGTATGGCTGAACTGATCCAGGCGGATTTCGCGAAGGTTGGCGTGGACGTCGAGATCGTGTCTTACGAATGGGGTGAGTACCTGTCGCGTTCGAAAGATCTGGACCGTGACGGTGCCGTTCTGCTGGGTTGGACCGGTGACAATGGCGACCCAGACAACTTCCTGGCGGTCCTACTGGGTTGTGACGGTCGCGAAGCGTCGAACCGAGCACAATGGTGCCATGAGCCGTTCGAAGATCTGATCCTGAAGGCCAAACAGTCCACGGATCAGGCTGAACGCACCAAGCTGTATGAAGATGCCCAGGTCATCTTCAAAGAGCAGGCCCCGTGGGCAACCATTGCGCACTCGGTCGTGTATATGCCGATGAGCAATAAGGTTCAGGGCTATAAAGTGCACCCGCTGGGCGGCCACATCTTCTACGGTGTGAGCGTCGAATAAACCACCACTCAACGACCGGAGCTGCCCAATTGGCGGCTCCGGTTTTCTTTATTGGGAGGTCGGCGCGAATGCCGGATTTGTCCGAGTACCAACAACTGGCAAAGGGCATGTCAGTAGATGCCGTGGCACTGGTGCCCGGCCCGAATTTTACCCGAGCTTTGGGAAAACCCTTTATGAGCCACGAGCGGCCCTTTGTGGTCGTGATCCCGGCCATGGGTGAACCAGCCGCGATTGTGCCGAACCTGGAAATGGGCTCATGGGCGCTGGTCGGATTTGACGGCGCTGTCTTCGACTGGCGCGACCAGACGGGCTATGACGACGCCTTCGCGGCACTGGCTAAACATATGCCGCTGCGATCTCTCGCGGTCGAAGGGCAGGTGATGCGGGTCTTTGTCTCCAAGGCCTTTACCCGTGCCTTGCCTGAGCTGCGGATCGTGGACGCGGAACGCGAGATTTCCGGTCTGCGCATCATCAAGACGGACGATGACATTGCAGCGCTGCAAGCCGCGATTGATATCTCGGAACGAGCGCTAGAGCGGGTCATTGCGGATGTTCGTGTGGGTCAGACAGAAGTACAGATTGAACAAGCCTTGATCCAGGCGCTGTTCGCAGAAGGTGCCGCGTCGCTGGCCTTTTCACCTATCGTGACAGCCGGAGGAAACTCGGCTCAACCGCATGGTAAAGCGCGCGCGGATTATCAGATCAAAGCAGGCGACGCGCTGCTGTTCGATTTCGGCGCACGCAAACACGGGTTTGCCGCCGACATCACACGCACCTTTTTTGTCGTCGAAGCCTCGGATGAGGGCAGGGCGGTCTACGACACGGTTTTGCGTGCCAATCTGGTCGGGTTCGAAGTTTGCAGACCCGGAGTAACCGCCCACGATATCGACGACGCGGTGACCAGCGTGCTCGAGGCCTCGCCCTATGCAGATCGTATCCGCACCAAGACTGGTCACGGGCTGGGCCGCGATGTGCACGAAGCGCCCTACATCATGCGTGGCAACGGCCAGATCATGCACGCGGGCATGGTTTGGACAAACGAGCCGGGCCTCTATGACCTGGACAATTTCGGCGTTCGGATCGAAGATGACGTACTGGTGACCAAAGACGGTTGCCGGTCGTTGACCAGCTTTCCCAAAGAACTAACAATCATAGGGCGCTGATGTTTGGCTATTTCCTTACCCGCCTCGGCATGTTCGTTCCGACATTTCTGGGCGTAACACTGATCTCGTTCATGTTCATTCGGGTGCTTCCAGGCGATCCGATCATCGTCATGGCCGGTGAACGCGGAATGTCCAAAGAACGCTATCAGGAGATGGTCGAGAAGCTGGGCTTCGACAAACCTGTTCTGCAGCAATACTGGGACTATCTGGTTGGCGTGTTGCATGGTGATCTGGGCGAGAGCTTTGTCACCAAGAAGCCGGTTTGGGACGAATTCTTTGCCCTGTTTCCGGCCACGCTGGAATTGTCGATCTGCGCCATGATTTTTGCAGTAGCTTTGGGGCTGCCTGCGGGCGTTATTGCCGCTGTGAATCGGGGCAAATTCTTCGACCGGGCGCTGATGTCGTCCGCGCTGATCGGGTATTCCATGCCGATCTTCTGGTGGGCGCTGTTGTTGATCATCGTGTTTTCCGGCAACCTTGGTTGGACGCCTGTCTCAGGCCGGATCGACTTGCTGTACTACTTTCCAAGTGTCACAGGCTTCATGTTGATCGACAGTCTGCTGTCCGGGCAGGAGGGGGCGTTTGGATCGGCTGTACGCCATCTGATCCTGCCGACCATAGTCTTAGGCACGATCCCATTGGCCGTAATTGCGCGCCAGACCCGTTCGGCCATGTTGGAAGTGTTGGGTGAAGATTACATCCGCACGGCCCGGGCAAAGGGGCTCGCCCCCGCACGGATCAATGGTCTGCATGCGCTGCGCAATGCGCTGATCCCGGTGATTACAGTGATCGGCCTGTCAGTCGGCACATTGCTGGCCGGGGCGATCCTGACCGAGACAATCTTTAGCTGGCCCGGTATCGGCAAGTGGATGGTCGACAGCATCTTCCGCCGAGACTACCCGGTGGTACAGGGCGGGCTGCTGATGATCGCCGTGATCGTCATGTTAGTGAACCTGCTGGTCGATGTCCTTTACGGCGTCATCAACCCCAAAATCCGGAGGCGGTGATGGCTGAATTGTCCGCGACCCAACCCAAAACCGAAGACCGCCCCAGCGCTCTGCGTGAGTTCTGGTATTACTTCAGCGAAAACCGCGGCGCGGTGATGGGCCTTTGGGTCTTTGCCGCTTTTGTCTTCTGTGCGGCCTTTGCACCTTTGTTGGCGCCTTACGACCCGACAGAACAGTTCCGCAATCACATTCTGCAGCCTCCTGCGTGGCAAGAGGGCGGCAGTTGGGCCTTCCCGTTGGGCACCGATCCGTTGGGTAGAGATATGCTATCGCGGCTGATCATGGGCTCACGCTATTCCTTCTTTGTCGGCATCGTGGTGGTCTGTGTCGCCGTGACGGGCGGGGTGATTGTTGGCCTGCTGTCGGGTTTCGCGCCAAAATGGGTCGATACAATGATCATGCGGGTGATGGATATCATCCTGTCCTTCCCCTCACTGCTGCTTGCGCTGGTTCTCGTTGCCATCCTTGGTCCCTCGTTGACCAACGCAATGATCGCCATCGCCATTGTGTTTCAACCGCATTACGTGCGTTTGACCCGGGCATCTGTGTTGGCAGAGCGGCAAAAGGATTATGTGACCTCTGCCCGCGTTGCCGGTGCCAGCAAGGCCCGGCTCATGTTCAAGACCGTGCTGCCAAATTGTCTGGCCCCGATCATCGTTCAGGCCGCACTGTCGTTCTCGACCGCCATTCTGGATGCCGCAGCCCTTGGTTTTCTGGGCATGGGGGCGCAGCCGCCCACGCCGGAATGGGGCACCATGCTGGCCGAAGCGCGTGAGTTTATTCTGCGCGCATGGTGGGTGGTGACGTTCCCCGGTTTGGCCATCTTGGTCACTGTGCTGGCAATCAACCTGATGGGCGACGGTCTGCGCGACGCGCTGGACCCTAAGCTAAAGCGGAGCTGACGACATGAGCCTGTTGGATATCCGAAACCTCACCGTCGAATTCGCAACCGCTTCGGGTCAGTTCCGGGCAGTAGATGGCGTTGATCTGTCTGTCGACAAGGGCGAATTAATGGCCATCGTCGGCGAAAGCGGCTCGGGCAAATCGGTGTCGATGCTGGCATTGATGGGTCTTCTGCCCTGGACGGCCACGATTACGGCCGACCAACTAAGCTTTGAAGGCATTGACCTGACCAAAATCTCGGCCCGTGACCGTCGCAAGATCATCGGCAAAGACATTGCCATGATTTTTCAGGAACCGATGTCATCGCTGAATCCTTGCTTTACGGTTGGCTTCCAGATCAAGGAGGCCTTGCGCATCCACCTAGGCCTGAACCGAAAGGACCGCCACCAACGCGCTATTGAACTGTTTGATCAGGTCGGAATCCCCGCACCCGAAAGCCGCCTGAACACGTTTCCGCATCAGATGTCCGGCGGCATGAACCAGAGGGTGATGATTGCGATGGCCATCGCCTGCAAACCCAAGCTGTTGATCGCGGACGAGCCGACAACAGCACTGGACGTTACAATTCAGGCGCAAATCCTTGATCTGTTGGTTCACCTTCGGGACGAACAGGGCATGGGTTTGGTCCTTATCACTCATGATATGGGTGTTGTCGCCGAGACCGCCGAGCGGGTTCAAGTCCAATATGCTGGCCAAAAGGTCGAGGAGCAGGCAGTCAAAGACCTGTTCCGCACCCCGCGTCACCCCTACACAACTGCGTTGCTCAACGCGCTTCCGGAGCGGGCAACGTCTAAGATGCTACCGACCATTCCCGGCGTCGTTCCAGGGCAGTTTGACCGGCCAAAAGGATGTCTGTTCAGCCCCAGATGCCAATATGCAGATGATCTGTGCCGATCGTTGCCCCCAACCCCGCACAGTGCGGAATTCGGCAAGGCGCGTTGCCATTACGTTGAAAAGATAACAACCGGAGAGCTGGCATGACCGCCCCCATCGTTCAGGCCAGTGAATTGGCCAGGTTTTATACCGTAAAAGGCGGGTTGTTGTCGAAGGCCGCAACGGTAAAGGCCTTGTCTGGCGTGGACTTCGAACTGCGGCCGGGCAAAACGTTGGCGATCGTAGGAGAGTCCGGTTGTGGGAAGTCCACCCTCGCAAGGGTGGTGACGATGATCGAAGAACCGACCTCGGGTAGTCTGACCATCGATGGCGTTGAAATATCTCCATCGAAATGGGCCCAGATGCGTGAAACTGTGCAGATTGTGTTTCAGGATCCCTACGGCTCGCTCAACCCACGCCAACGGATCGGTCAAATCCTGCAAGAACCATTGATAATTAACCGCCGCGAGATGTCCGCAGCCGACCGCGAGGCGCGCGCGCGTGAAATGATCGACCTCGTGGGTTTGCGCCCCGAACATTACGACCGCTACCCGCACATGTTTTCGGGCGGGCAGCGGCAGCGGATTGCAATCGCCCGCGCCCTGATGCTGAACCCCAAGGTGCTGGTGCTGGATGAGCCGGTTTCAGCGCTGGACGTCTCGATCCAGTCGCAAATTCTGAACCTGCTGGTCGAATTGCAGGAACGTCTGAACCTTGCCTATCTGTTCATTTCGCATGATTTGTCGGTGGTAAAGCACTTTGCCGACGACGTAATTGTCATGTATTTGGGCCGCGCGGTTGAGAAGGCACCGAAAGAAAAGCTGTTTGCTGCCCCTCGACATCCTTATTCCAAGGCTCTTTTGTCGACAACACCTCGCGCAGATCCCGACGCGCGGAAGGATCGGATCAAACTGGAAGGCGAGCTTCCGTCCCCGATGAATATCCCCAAAGGCTGTGCCTTTGCACAACGGTGCTGGCTTGCAACCGAAGAATGCCGCGCCGCGCCGCCAGAACTGAGCGGGACAGACCACAAAGTGGCGTGCCTGCATCCACTGAGGTAGGGATGGGGGACCTTCAGCTAGCGTCGCCTTTCCGTGTCTTTATAACCATCGCCAACAACTGATCCTTGGTCCGTTGAATATGCTTGGTCAGCAGTTCACCTGCTGCGTCAACCTGACGTTTGCGTGCCAGCGACAAAAGCTGTCGGTGATCTTGCTTGGCGGGCTCACGCTGTTCCATGACGCTCAGATGCATACGGACATAGCGGTCCGATTGCAGATTAACCCTTTGCAGGATCTCATTGGTTAGCCCACGATCAGCAGCCGCATAAAGGGCTTTGTGGTATTCATAATTCAGGCTGCCCCACCGCCCGACATTATAAGCTTCGTAAGACCTTTCCATGTCATCGAGCAGCTTATCGCATCTGGCGAAATCAGCTTCCGTCATCTGCGGAATGGCCCGTTTAAACAAGTCGACCTCCAAAAGAACCCGAAGGTCGAAAATCTCGCCAATTTCCGAAAGCGAATGCGAGGTCACCGATGCACCTCGGTTGTTAGTCAGCTGCACAAGGCCTTCGGCATCCAGCCGTTTCAGAGCTTCGCGGATCGGCATGCGCGAAACATCATAATCCTCGGCAAGGGCCTCTTGCCGGATGGTTTCACCTTCGGCCATCTCTCCGCTTAGGATACGTTCCCGCAGATCATTTGTGATGACTTCTGGAAGACTTTGACGTGCGATCGCGCGGGTTCTGGGCATAAGAGTGGTCTCGGTCGGTGTAAGTTGTATCCAAAATACAAAATGAGCGTTCGATTTCCAAGGGTCTTACATCTATTGATAACTTAAAGTTGCTCGAGCGTTTCAGCAGGCCAGCGACGATGCGGTATTCGAACGCGAAGGAGGGGTGTAGTGGACAGCCAACGTTTCCTGCCCAAGGGGGCGATTTCCGTCGACGTTCCCTATGATGGACCACCCAAGGCCTTTCATTTCCTGTTGCTGCCTAATACCACGATGTTGGCGTTTAGCGCAGCGATTGAACCCTTGCGTATTTCAAACCAACTGGCACGAAAGCAATTGTTCGAATGGTACGTCCTGTCCGCAGATGGCGCACCGGTCACGTGTTCGAACGGAATCCGCATTCAAGCCGACCAACCCATGCACGATCTGGAGCAGGGGGCCTATACTTTCGTGTGTTCCGGCACTGAGCCGATGGCCTCGTTTGACACCCGGGTTCTGAATTGGATCCGTCGGCAAAAGGCACATGGATGTGATTTTGGCGGTATCTGCACCGGGGCATTTGCCTTGGCCAAAGCAGGCCTGATCGGCGACAGAAAGTTCACCGTTCATTGGGAAAATCGCCCCGGGTTTTGCGAGTATTTTCCGACAATGACACCAACCCAGAGCCTGTACGAGATTGACGGCAAGCTGCGCACTTGCGGGGGAGGGCACGCCAGCACCGATATGATGCTGGAAGTGATCGAGGAATTGTTCGGCAACGCCCTGGCCATCAACGTGTCCGAGATGTGTCTGCATCGGCGGGTCGGTGAAAGTGGCAGCAATCAGGTTTCGCCCGTCTCGGCCCTTTTGGGGACGCGCAACGGCAAGCTGGTCGAAGCTGTCCAAATAATGCGGGACAACATTGAATCGCCGCTCAGCCTTGAGGCGGTGGCGGATCAGGCGTCACTGTCCAGACGCCACATGGAACGGCTGTTCCAGCAATACACAAAGATGTCGCCCGGCCAATATTACAACAACCTCAGGCTGGATCGCGCCTTCGCCCTATTGAATGAAACCGACCTCAGCGTATCCGAGATTGCCTTTGCATCCGGGTTTTCCAGCACGGACAGGCTTTCAGTTCATTTCCGAGGCCGGTACAATGTTTCGCCGCATAACTTCCGCAGATCGTGGTCGCACGAAAGTGGCAACTAAGACCGTTGGTGGGACTTGGATACCGAGGTGCAATCCAGCTCTGGACTGCCACAGTGGATTGCTCTGGCTTTCGACCCAACGCGGAAATTTTGCAATTCTGTGATCTATAGTTGGCACTAGAACGGGCGCACTTAACCCAAGGCTACGAAGACGATGATGCAAATCCCGATCACAGCCCGACAGAAGGTCTATTCAATCCTGAATGTACCGGTTGAGAATACCTGCGCGGGTACTTCCCCGAACTGTCATGATCTGGCCGCGCTGGCGGCCGACTTACGCTGCCACGATGGATTGACCGATCGGGGTATTCCCTTCATCGTCAGTCGCGTGATCGACACTCCGCAGCGCCATCAATTGCGCAATTTTGAAGCACTGCTTTTTGCCACCACAGCGGCGGCCCATTAATCATGGACGATATCATGAACACATCCGGTATCCGCAATGAAGGCATGCGAATTGGCGGCGAGATTGTCTTTACCGATGCTAAAATCTCGGTCCACTACCCCTATACGAACGAGACTATTGGTACCGTCCCTGTGGGCACTTCTGAACTTGTACGCAAAGCTTTTGAAATTGCCGCAAATTACACGCCCAAACTGACGCGTTATGAACGTAGCGAGATTTTACGGCGTGCTGGCGTTTTGATTGGTGAAAGACGCGAATACCTCGCAAAATGGCTGACGCTTGAGCTTGGCATCTGCCATCAACACTCGATCTATGAAACCAAGCGCGCGCAGGACGTTTTTCAGTTCGCCGCCTCCGAGGCCCTGAAGGACGATGGTGAGGTTTTCTCGTGTGATCTGACCCACAACGGCAAGGCGCGCAAGATTTTCACCAAACGCGAGCCGGTCAGGACCATCAGCGCAATTACTCCGTTCAATCACCCTCTGAACATGGTCAGCCACAAGATTGCGCCGTCCATTGCCACCAATAACTGCATGGTCTGCAAACCGACCGAGCTGACCCCACTGACGGCCCTGACGCTGGCGGACATATTGCACGAGGCAGGGCTGCCGCCCGAAATGTTTCAGGTCGTGACTGGCTGGCCGCAGGACATAGGCGATGAGATGATCACCAATGAAAACATCGACATAATCACCTTCACGGGCGGTGTGCCGGTGGGCAAGATGATCGCGTCCAAGGCAGGTTACAAACGACAGGCACTGGAATTGGGCGGCAACGACCCCCTGATCGTGTTGAACGATCTGAATGACGCCGATCTGGACAAGGCCGCCAGTATAGCTGTGGCTGGGGCCACAGGTAATTCGGGGCAACGCTGCACCGCGATCAAACGCATTCTGGTTCAGGAAAGCGTGGCAGATAGATTTGTGCCACTTGTTCTGGAAAAGGCAAAAGCAATCCGGTTTGGTGACCCTCAGGACCCAGAAACGCAATTGGGTTGCGTTATCCACGCACAAGTCGCCGAGTTGTTCGAAAACCGTGTCCTGAAGGCTGCGCAAGAGGGCGCAGAAATCCTCTATCACCCCGGCCGCGACGGTGCACTGTTGCCACCGATCGTCGTCGACAAGGTGCCCCACGGCAGCGAGTTGGTGATGGAAGAGACATTTGGTCCAATCGTGCCGATCGTTCGTGTTCCAGATGATGATGTGCAAGTCATGCAGATCTCAAATGGAACCGCATTTGGTTTGTCGGCCGGTGTTTGCACTAACGATCTGAACCGGGCGATTTCCTACATCAACGGTTTGAACGTCGGCACGTGCAACATCTGGGAACAGCCCGGCTACCGGATCGAAATGTCCCCCTTTGGCGGCATCAAGGACAGCGGCAACGGCGTCAAGGAAGGCGTGATCGAGGCGATGAAATTCTTCACCAACGTCAAAACCTATTCACTGCCATGGCCCGAGTAACTTTTCGGCCCTCTGTCTGTTGCAGGGAAAATTGCACAAACAGGCGGCTTAACCCTGCACAACGTTCTGCCGTTGCACGCCCAAGCCTTTGATGCCCAACTCCATCCTGTCGCCAGGTTTTAGATAGGTGGGCGGGTTTTGCCCCATGCCCACACCCGGAGGCGTGCCAGTCGAAATCACATCTCCCGGCTGTAGCGACATGAACTGCGACAGATGAGAGATTAAAGTCGCCACGCTGAAATGCATCGTACTGGTCGAACCATCCTGAAACCGTTGCCCGTTCACCTCAAGATACATCGGCAGGTCCTGCGGATTGGGCACCTCATCCCGTGTCACAAGCCATGGACCTATAGGGCCGAACGTGTCGGCGGATTTGCCTTTGACCCACTGGCCCGAACGGTGCAGTTGGAAATCGCGCTCTGATATGTCGTTGATGACGCAATAGCCGGCGACATGGTTCAAGGCTTCGGATTCCGAGACGTATTTGGCCTCTTTCCCGATCACCACACCCAGTTCCACCTCCCAATCGGTTTTGACTGAGCCACGAGGGATTTCAACCGTGTCGTTGGGGCCAATGATGGCTGACGTCGCCTTGAAAAAGATCACCGGTTCCTGCGGCAATTCCATCCCACTTTCGGCCGCGTGATCGGCGTAGTTCAGACCTATGCAGACAAACTTGCCGACCTGACCGACGCAAGCGCCAATCCGCGGATGGCCGTCCACCAGCGGCAGGCTTGCTGTATCCCACATGCGCAATCGGTCCAGGGCCTCATCGCCAAGCGACTCGCCTGTGAGATCACCAATCACACCCGACAAATCACGAATTGCGCCCTTGGCATCCAGAAGACCGGGCTTTTCCGCGCCCTTGGGACGGAACCGCAGTAACTTCATTGATGGTATTCCCTTTGCTCAGAGCATCCGGGGCCATCATTTACAAACAGAGATGTGGATGGGAAATTCCGTTGCATTTGACCGGGCAGCACACTTATCGCCCCACTGCATCAAAAACTCAAATCTTGTGGTGCATTCAACAGAGGGCAGAGATACTGTATTCTCATTTCGTAATTTCTTTTTTTTTGTGCTAGTGTCCGAGCAGATTTTACTGATTTCTTTCAAAGGTACTATTTATCGTGAGCAACAATTCACAAAACACGTTCAGGTTGCGTCCGATGGAAAGGGCAGATCTGGAGTCCGTTCTGAGTTGGTTTCAGGACGTTGAAGACCTTGCGCGTTTCGATCGTACGACGCGCGTGCCCCTCAATACATCGCATGCCGAAGAATTTTGGAAAGATTCATTTACGTCTTCTGATGCCAGCCGCAAATGTTGGTTTATCGTCGAGTCGTCCGCAGGTGAGGCCGTTGGGCTGGCCGGGCTCGAGTCTATCTCGAACATCAATCGCGATGCAGTGGTTGCAGTTTTCGTCAACAAGGCAATGCGCAGATCCGGCGTCGGGCTTCGGGCATCCGCTTTGGTGCTGGATCTGGCATTTCGACAGCTGGGGCTGAACCGCATAACGTCTTATTATCGTGAGGACAATCATCACAGCCGTGATCTTGTTGCCAAGATAGGATTCCAGATTGAAGGGACGATGCGTCAAGCGTGGTTCGCTGAAGGCGAGTTTCAGGATATGGTTGTTGTGGGCATTCTGAAATCCGAGTGGATGGTTCGCCGAAACGTTTTGGCACAGGAACTGGATGCGAATACGATCGTGACTTTGGGGCCGAATGATTGCGCCGACTGGTCATGGCCACCTCGGATCGCAGAGGTGTGATCAGTTCCGATCAAAACTGCTTCGGTCGTCAAAAACGTTTTTTGATATATGTTGGTTACGGGTCCGCTATGAATCCGAAAAAAGAGTAACACTTGTGAGTACGACAATTTCTGACATTCCAATTACTCAACGGCTTGGCGCAGTATTGTTCGCCGATGTCGTAGGATACTCCCGGCTCATGAGCGAGAATGAGCTGGATACCTATAACGAATTGAAAGCATTGATTTCTTTGCTTGAGGCATCGTGCGCAAAGTACAACGGCCGAGTGGTTGAGGTACGTGGGGACGGGATTTTGGCCCTGTTCGAAACTGCCACCAGCGCAGTGGAATTCGGGGTCGAATTGCATCAAATTGCAAGCGATCAGAATAAGACCCGCGCGCAGGATCAGCGAATCAAGTTCCGGGCCGGGATTCACCTTGGCGAGATACTGATAGACGAGCGTGGCATTCATGGTGACAACGTCAATATCGCGGCCCGGTTGCAAGAAATAGCCGAGCCTGAACGGGTCTATGTCAGCTCTGCCGTGTATGATCAGGTGTGCAATCGCCTGCGCTTTGGGTACGAGTTTCTGGGGCCAAAACAGCTCAAGAACATCATGAATCCTGTCTCGACCTACTGCGTCCGCAGCGAAGTGGCCGGCGCGACCATGGCCGGCACGATGCGCCCCGACCTGAAAGGCGACATATTCGAACGGCCGGATACGCCGTCGGTGGCCGTTCTGCCCTTCAGCAGCTCTGGCGGCGATGAGTCCGACAGCTGGATCGCCGAAGGTCTGACAGACGACATCATCATGAATCTGTCCAAATTCCGGAACCTTTTTATCATCGCCCGGAACTCGTCATTTTTCTTCAGGACACAGTCGATGCCTCCGAAAGAGGCGGCGCAAAAACTGAATGTCCGTTATGTCGCGCGCGGCAGTGTACGTCGGTCAGCCAGTCGGATCAGGATTTCCGCCGAGTTGATTGATGCCAACACCGAGCGCACGATCTGGGGCGAACGGTTCGATCGCAAGATTGACGATATTTTCGACATTCTTGATGAGGTCACTGAGTGCATTGTGGCGGCCACTGCGGTGATGATCGAGTCGCATGAAAAGCAGCGCATGATTCAGGCAGTTCCAAACGATCTTGAGGCCTATGGTTCGGTCCTGCAAGGTCAGCACCACATCTTCAAATACACCCGAAACGACAACCGCAAGGCACAGAATTTCTATCAATCAGCCCTTGAGCGGGACGAGGGGTATGCCCGTGCTGCAGCAGCGCTGTCGCGAACTCTAAATATCGACTGGCGTTATTCCTGGGCCGAAGAGCCGTCACAATCGCTGGAAAAGGCGCTGATGTTGGCACAGCGCGCGATTGAGCTGGACCCGACCGACGCGCGTGGTTTCGGCGAATTGGGCTATGTGCATCTTTACCGCAAAGAGCATGACGCAGCCATCCAATCCTATCAGAGGGCGCTGGCGTTAAACCCAAATGACGCAGATATGCACTCTGACTTTGCTGATGCTCTGGCCCATTCGGGCGATAACGAGACGGCCATAACGCATCTTCAGCAGGCAATGCGTCTAAATCCCTATTTCCCGGATCAGTACCTTTGGCACCTGGGAGGAGCATATTACAACCTCAGACGCTATGAGGATGTTATTGAGACGGTCAACAAGATGAACAATCCGACTGAAGGGCAGCGTATGCTGGCCGCGAGCTATGCGCAGCTTGGTCAAACGGACATGGCCCGTCTGATCCGGGAAAAACATCGCGAGGCGCATCCGAACTTTTCGCTGGCCCGGTGGACAACAGTTCAACCGGATCGGCTAGAGGAAGACACGCAGCACTTTGTGGAAGGTCTGAAAAAAGCCGGGTTCTGAAAAGCAAAGGGGCACCCAATTTCGGGTGCCTCTGAATATTTTTCTGCAAACCGGGCTTAGTCGCCGCCGCGTACCTTTGCGCCGCTGACTTTGGCACCGCTCACCTTCGCGCCACTGACTTTGGCACCGCTGACCTTGGCCCCACTTACTTTCGCGCCGCTGACTTTGGCACCGCTGATAGCCGGGCTGTCAAAGCCGAAATAGATGTCCAGCAGGACTTGTTCGAACTGGCCGGTCATCACGTCCATACGCATGGTCTGGTCAGATTTGTCATACTTCCAGAAGCGAATACCGTCGGCGACCTGATAATCTGCTGCTGCGACGCCGCCGATGCCCGGTTCCTTCGGTGCTCTGGATGCGTTGTCCGCGGGCTCATTGGGATTAGCGACCAGACCGCCTTTACCATGGACCAAAAAAATCACCGGCTCCGGCAAATCGTAATAAGTACCCTCAAAGGCAAAGCCATAAATCTTGGCGAACCGAGGACCGTTTAGATCTTTTTCCCCATTTTCCACCCCAAATTGATTGTCGAGATGCTTGTTGGCGCCCTTTCCTTCAGATGGAATACGTTTGTACTGTAAATCTTCGAGCTCACGGCCATATATCAACACTTCTGAAAAACTGAGCAAGGATTCAGGCATATCTCTCTCTCCCAATTATGGGATCGACGAAGCCAAAACCCTCATCTCCCCCTCAAAATAAGCTCGAAAAATGTTCGAGCAAATGCGTTCCAATAAACTTCTTCCGATTGCATGCCATAAAACCGCTTAAAAATAAAGGATTTTACAGGTCATTCCGGCACCTGCGTGCGAACCGAGGCCGAGTGGCTGTCTTCTTCGGGATCGGGAAGACGCGGACCGGCAGACATCAGACCAATATCTCGCATGCGGAAGTTGCCTTCGATGATGTTGCGAAACGCACCGCCAGTGATTTCCTGGTCGACCGCCAGCAGGGCCTTTTCAACACCGAAATAGCTGAGCATATCCGCATCCAGTCGCTCCCATGTGTCGGCCAGATAGGTTCCCAGAAAATCGCGCGCCTCAAGCAAAGCGATCCGGAAACCATCGGGGTTTTCGGCATAACGGGCATCGAAAACACCCTGCATAACCTCGCTGTAATCCGGAGAGTCTTCCAACTGATCGGACAGATGTTCTTCTTCGGGTGAGATCAGGCCATGCAGCAGCAGGCGTTCGTGATAAATGTCTACGAAAACGTCGAACATCGCTCCGGTCAACGGTTCGGAAAGATCGTGTTCGCTGGTCCATCCGGCCGCAAACTCTGACATGGACCGTGTGTTGGCGGCAATTCGGATTTGCGCGTTTTCCCCGAGTTCTGCAAACCGGTTCAGACGATTGAATGTGTAAAGGTTGCCCCGCGTGTTTTTTAACAGAGCGTCAACTACAGAACCAAAATGTAGCGACGCAAGAAGGGCGACCATATCGGCAGCTGACTCGTGAAACCCATAATATTCGCCCGACGCATCCCCATCTGACGGCATACCAATGACGCTATAAATAATGGCATGTCCAATTTCATGGGAGACAACGTCAAAGTTCAGGCTGTATGGCCGGTACTCATCTCCATGTTCGTGCGTGCCGCCTGTTTCCAGAAACCCCCAGCCAATATGTGCGTTATCCAGACTGGGTAGCAGGGACAACTCCAGCCGGTTGAAATCGCGCGCGAAATGCCATGGGATCGGCCGGTCGAAATACCCTTGCCAAACATCCATTGTAAAATGGGCCGACCCGAACAAATGCGCCGCCTCAAATGCGGGGTCGGATGGGGCAATATGAAAGAAATTCCCGAACTCATCGGGCATTGCGGGCGGCTGAATGTACCCGTCCCACGGCGGCAGATACATACCCGGTCCATTCGGACCTGGAACGATGGCACCGTAAGGTGTGGTTTTTCCAACAGGGTTGACGGTGTACATGCGCGGACCGGAAGGCCCTGGCCCAATGCTGCCTTGCGGAGCCGAAATTTCGACAAGCTCCGGTTGCGCGCCAGGTTCCAGAAAAGGCGATTGCGGATACAGCAGGAACCGTGTGCCGGGTTCTTCGACGCTTGCAGTCTCATGTGTGTTCATCAATCGACCCCTCGTGCCGGGTGGAAGTCACTTTGCTATTTGGAACCTCCGCACAGGAACTCCTGTGGCAAAACAAAAACTCTGCTTCGATCAATTCACCCAGTTCCGCGCGCCCGGATAGGCCAAGCGAGGTTGCGTAGCTGTCCAGGTTATCCGGCACGTCCTGGTCAAGGCGCGTTTCAAAATACCAAACGACCATACGCAGACGATCCGCGCCCGAGAGGTGCCCATTCACAATCGCAGCTTTTTCCTTGGCGGCCGCCCGTTCCCGTAGATCGGCATACTTTCCGGTTCGTTTCAGTTCAGCCAGCAATGGCCCATCCAACTGGGTCAAACGCGCGGCGACCGTCGCATCAATCCGAGCGGCATCCGTCAATATGTCCTCGTATTCCGCAAGGTTCAGATCATTGGCGGCCAGCCATTCCATCAAATGCGCTTTTTGAGACAATCCAGCTTTGGCCCTATGGTCCGTCATCTGCCGGATCAGGGCGTCACGATCAGGATGCCGATCCTGTTCGGCGGCTTCTTCCTGTGCCATCACGCTCAGCACTGCGCGGTTGCGCAATTCGGCGTAAAGTTCCGGGTCCAACCTCAACTCGTCGATCACCGCGTGGTTCTTTGCCTCGTTGGTGTCGATGCGGTTGCGCAACTGTTTCCACACCAATGTTGGTTCGGTCCGCGTTACGGGACTTGGGGGTAGGGTGCCCTGCGACAGGCAATCCGCCATAAGGGCCAGCATCGCGCGGGCGTCATCTGCTTTCGCATCAATTTGGCCGTCGGGTAGCCAATCCAAAAAGGCCGCTATTCCGGGTAGGTCGTTTAACTCTTTGCCGATGTTTTGCCAGATACGGTGCCGATAGTGTCTGGATTTCGCATGCTCTAGGATAGTGGCGACGCTTTCAGAAGGTAAAATCCCCTGAGCCTGCGCCTGTTTGACTGTGGCTCGGATAGATACCATCGGTGTACTAAGCGGTTGAAACCCCAGCTCTGCCGGACTGTGCAGAACCGCGACCTCATCGTCATCCTGCAAAACGCCGCTAAGGTAGTCCTCAAAGATCCCGCCAACACCGATCATTCCAAAATCGGCAAGTTCAGCGGCACGCAGGGCGCCCATGCTGGCGCTGCCAAAGACCGGTATCCCTTGTTCCATCGCCCACAAGATTTCCTTGTGCCAGACCGAGGGCACACCTTCGAAGAACCCATCTATGATCCCAATTGCGTGCGGGTGATCCTTGGCTGCGCGATAGACATCACCCTGCTGAACAGGGGGCAGGATCGCAGCATTCAACTGTGCGGCAACTTCGTGTGCTGGCAGGGTAGGGCCCACAAATACGACAACGTTCATGCGGTTTCCTGCCTGATCTGCAGCGCTCTTAGGCCCGGTACGTAATCCGCGTCGTCGTGCGGCGCTTCCAAGCCCGGTATGACCGCCCGAACAACCGATAGATCATATTCAGGCCGAGACAAGTCCACGATCACCACCTGAGAAACCCCGACGGCCTCTAACCTGATTAACAGCAAAGCCAGGTCATCCTCGAATTTCTTGGTTGAATGCGTCGGGCAGTCCTGAAAATTCCCTGTCGGAGGGGCGCGATCGATCAGATCCCGCACATATCTACACCGATCCGTTTGCGCCTGATCAGTGAATTCTGCCGGATCCAGATCATCGCGGGCGCCTGAGATATAGGTTAGCCGGGTCTGAGCAGCCTCTGTCACCGCGCGCAGCAACGCGATTGCTCGATCCAGATGGCACCCGTCGCCGATGCCGATGTGCCCAGTCTGCCCGCCGGCCTCGCAGATCACGCAGCGAAAACTGGCAATTCCGATATCCGACGTGGTGTTCCACAGCCCGATCTCCAGATTTGCGGCGGTGATTTTTTCAATGGCCGCCCGACATCGCTGATCATCGACAGTACCGGGATCAATACGCACGGTCTTGGATTGATGAGACCACAGCGTCGTTGCATCGCGCTCAATCAATTCGCAAATCGCATGACAACTCGCTTCGGCGACATTGTTGCCCGAAGCCAAACCATTCGTTGTTCTGGGAAAGGCGCGTTGTCCAGCGAGTGGAGGCGTGGTGTAGTCAGTGTCCACCATCTCAAGCGGAACCCAGCAGGTGTGTTGGCTTTTCAAATCCCAGCCTTCGACCCATAACATGTTGCCGTTGGGATCAAATTGCGCGCCAGTGACCTTAGGCAATCGCTCCACCTCCACAACGGTCGCGTCATCAGCCAAATCGGTAAATCTGGCAAGCCGTTGCGGAAGTCGCACACGTTCGGCATGCCAGGATTCGATCGCTTCCATAACGCCTGAAGCTTGCGCTGCCTGCAGCGACAGCCCCTTACCAAGTGACACCGCAACAGATCGGGAATTGGGACGAGCGACCATAACAGTCGGTAAACCAATCCTATCCAGGCCGGTCAGATTTGCGATCCGAGTTATGCCCATTTCCCGAAGAAATGGTTGCACAATTCTTAAGGTGTGCTCGGGGTCGCGCAAACGATGCGTGTCATGCACGTAGGTCTTTTGTGAATTATCGGTCATTTCATCGACCTTGCCAAAACAAACGTGCGGGTTCGCACAATATAACAAACTATACGCAAATAGGATGGTAGATGAATTCGCGTGGGTCAACCTTGCTGGTTTCTAGTAGTTATGTTCGAAACGTACAGGTGAATACTTACATCATTATATTTAACATAAGATCAATTATGCGATTTCATCGTCCGCGTTATTTTCATTGTTACCGACAATGGCGGCCATACGTTGAGCTTTCAGGCGTTACAGCGGGAATTAGCCGCGCATATCGAAACAGGAGGCTTGCTGGCAACACTGGCGGTTGAACATTCGTTCATCCTCGAAGCCAGGGACCGGATGAACATTGACCAATTTCTATCCAACGATGTGGTTGTGTTTGACAAGAGCCACCTGAACAAACTGTCACCAACAGAACTCTCTGACGTCTACGCACGATCTGCGAGGAGTTGGCGACTATGAAAAATCAAACATCCTGCCGTGTCAGAATGCTGCGTTCACTTTCGGTGGATCACACATCTCCATGTAACAATTGGGTGCACCACAAAATGACATCTAAATGTGACGCGATCCACCGTCCCATTAGGGTGGTCAATTCAACTATGTGACAGATTGAACATCCCCCCTACCCTAATGTGATAGATACCAAATGCCCCGCATCGGATATGCCAGAGTCAGCACCACGAGCCAAGATCTCGACATTCAAACGGCAGCATTGAAGAAAGCTGAGTGCGAGATCGTCCGGTCAGAAACAGGGTCAGGTGTATCGCGTGACGGGCGCACGGAATTAGGAACAATCTTCGAGTTATTACGCGTAGGTGATGAACTGGTTGTTCACCGACTTGATCGCCTTGGTCGGACTACGAAGGATGTTCTGAAACTGGTGCATGAACTGGATGCCAAAGGCGCTTCCCTGCGGGTTCTTGAACCGGAAGTGAGTACAGCCGGTGATCTTGGTTGAATGGTGGTAACAGTGCTCGGCATGGTCGCTGATATGGAACTGAAATTCATCCGCGACAGACAGAGAGCAGGTATTGATGCCGCCAAGGAAAGAGGTGTTTATCGTAGCAGACGAAAACAAGTAGATGACGCACAAATTCGATCTCTTGCGGCTAGCGGGTTATCAAAGGCCCAGATCGCACACGATTTGGGTGTGTCTCGGATGACTATATTTCGCGCGCTCGATGCACCGCTTGGGTCGCAGAATGCTTACGACCCAACAATTGTGAAAAACAAGATTGAAGGGCATTCACGCGAGGAAAAGTAGACGCTGTTTCCTGTCGGTTCGGCTTCATAGAATTGAAGATTCAAGCATTGTGGGGATCCCGTGAAGGCACTTGGCGATAGCTGGTCTATCGGAAGCATCTGCGGCGTTATCGGTCTTTTCACTAGGCACAGATGCCCCAGCAGGGTCGAGTTCACCCTTTGCAACTTCCAGTGCTTCTTTTGCACCTCTAGTGAGGCTATCGCCAATCTTAGCCATCGTTCTCTGCCAAAATTTTTGCTCATAACTGATAACATTTCTTATTGTGCACGTCTGCTAAGCGAAATGTTGTTTTCTCTTGGTTGCAAACTGTCGCAAGGGCGATTGAACAATTTTTCTGAACTCCTTCAGGTGACCAGGTTTTACAGCACCTCTGACCCCCCTGCCCTCACGCTTTTAACGTTCTATTCTTCATTGTCTTGAGATAGCGAAGCCTCAAGCGCTTCGAGCAACATTTGCTCATGGCGAATTGGCATATCATCCACGCTCCAAGCGCGCCGATGGTCAGGCCAAACTTGTTCGAAAAGCTCCTCTGTCAGAACAACAAAGGAAATTCTTCCTCAATGTCTAAGCCAAGTCGGCCCCTTGGAAGCATGCTCGGTCAAATTAAATGCCGTATCTTGGCGCATCTCGGCGTCAAAACGTCTGCCTTGGATTGGCGGTAACTTTGGTCGTTTCATTCGTTTTCCTTTCAATCCGCACAACAGCAGGCACGGAGAAATCCGTGTTGGGTGCGGTTAAGTGGAAAACAATCAGGGCTTGATCTCAGCTAGCATGACATAGCCCTGTCGGCAACGTCGTTTGGTGGCGCGAACCAGCCAGACGCCAGGCTTGATTGGAAACACCGTAACGCGGACAAAACGGACATTCCGGGCTACTGTAAGTGGTTGTAATTTTCCTGCATAAGATCACCTGAGCGGACAGTCAAATCGTTCGCCGTGTGGCAGAAAGCCGTCACATAACTCGCATTTATTTGACATGCGATCTGTCTGCAAATTGTCGAAACGGCTCCCAACATTTGTTGGAAGCCGCACTTATTGAAAGTGGATGGAGTTGGAAAGTCAGGCGTGACCACCACCGATCAAGCCGATACCCGATGTCAGACCGAACCAAGCTTTGACCCGTAGACCGACGGCTTTGATGATACCCATGGCCTGAATCCCGTGGGCGACAAGTGTTCCTTCCATTTCGCCTTCAAAATTGGTGGTGTAGGATTGTACAATGCAACCACTACCTGGAACCAAAAGTTCGCGGTGTTCTGGGTGCACCAGATCAAGATGCACAACGATCTGACCCCGTTTGGCCTTTTCGCTCGGCTCGATCAGGCGACCGCTAGGCGCTAGCTGACCGGAAGAAATCTGCTCCTGAATACGTACGATCCTTGCAGGAAGAACGGTATTGCGCATCGAGATGTTGAAGTTACTTTCGCACGCCACTTCCGCCGCCATACCTTCGTACAATTCAGTGCGAGAAACCTGCGAAAAGCCAGCGACGATACGTCCTCGCTCAGCATCCTTGCGGTCGGGTACGATCAGCATAGCCGGGCTCATCGCGGCTTGCGCTGCGCGTGATCCGACATTTAGGGTGACCTGTTCAACGACACCGTCGACAGAGCTGAGCGTCAATGTCTTTGACAGTTCCACCTGAGCCTGCTTCAACGACGCGCGCGCCGATGCAAGTTGGGCAGGCAGAACAGCACTAGCTTGGACTTGTGCCACGCCAAGTTGGGTTTCAGCAGCCTCTACCTCTGCTTCCCGAGTACTCAAGGTTGCCTGGGCGCGTTCCAACTGGCTCACTTGAAATGCTGCAGAGCCCTTTGCTTGAAGTGCCTCGTGATCCATCAGCACCAGCTCAGCCTGTTCTCTGGCGGTAACTGCGGCATCCACTACGGCCTGAGCAGTTTGGACCTGCAATTCAGCTGCCAGTTTCGCGCTTTCTATCTCCTCAACTTTACGGGTTGCAAAATCTACTGCAGCTTGTTCCGACGCATTCTCGACTGCAAACAGCGGATCGCCCGGTTCTACACGATCACCGCCCTTTACGTAGATATCTGTTACTGTTCCACCGTTCTCAGCAACGACCGGAACAGTTCTGAATGGCACAAGACCTGTGTAAGATTTTGGGTAGTAGTAGAACACGGCAAAGAAGACGATCAGTGCTAGTACGAACCACATGAAGAGCGCTCGGTGAACGTTGTATAGGGTGACTGGAATCCCGCGCCATTTTAGGTAGATTACCCGCAGGACAAACGGAAAAGATGTGACGAGCAGTTCAATCATTTTACCAGCTCCTCTGTCGAAGGCCGCCACCACAACATGAAGTCGCGGGCGATTGCAGTCAGGATCAGCGCGCCTGGCAGCAGAATGCTGAAGTGGCTGAGCGCGGGCATCAATTCGTACGCCAAGGCTATGGTAAGCATCACCGGAATAGTTGTGCGCAGCGGAGTGCCGATTGATTTGCGCTCGGTATAGCGTTCAAAGCGCGCATAGAGGTGCACGACGAGTAGGATCGCCAGAAAGAGAACAACCAGACCAACCCAAGCATAGGTGTCGGTCTGATTGGGCGCGACCCACCATCTCGGATCGCCGCCAGCAGCGAAGGCAGGAGTTGAGATGACGCCAAGTATAGGTGCCATCAGGAACGCGGGTGGTTTCATTTTTCAGGTCCTTTTGTTTCGCAGCCGTGCTGCGTGTGAAGATTTTAGGTGTCTGTGGAAATTCAGTTCTCGGTCTGATTTTGAGATGGTTCTGAGGGCTGTTCCTGCGGGACATAGGGGGGATCCCAGCGACGTCCGTCCGCTGTTTTTTCGCCAAGCGCCAATGAGCGCAGACCGTGGATGTTCCCCCCGGACCACTCTTGTTTGGCGGAGTTTTGGATTGCCTTCAGTACGCGGTAGTACCTTGCGAAGTAGATCATGGTCGTTTCCTTTCTGATGACCCGGACCTAACCGTCATCGCATCCGCGATCCTGAGGGTTCTGGACATTTGTTATTGGCTTCTGGACAATTGCAGTGACTGCAGGAGGTTGCGTGCAAGTCAGGGGAGGACGCAAAAGTGCCACGCATCAGCGCTTATAGACTGCAAAATGTAGGGCTGCGTTATTCGCAAGAGCCCGGCGCGCGGGTTCCGTTTCCTGAAGTCCTGGAAATGGCGGGAGCACCCTCTGATATCGTCGACAGCCCCGACGCCACTGTCGAGCTGCTACATGAAGCAGGCGCTGTGGAAACCGCGTGTCGTATTTTGGAAGACAAGACCTTCGCCGCTCGGGTCGGGCTTTCGGCACAAGGTCCCGGAACACTTCTGGCTTACATCGTGCGGGCTGCCGAAACGGTGGAAGACGCGCTGGTATTGACGCAGCGCTTTTATGCAATGCAAGACCCTGACTTGCGTCTTGACGTGGTCGGGGCGCCCAACGAGCCAAAGATAACTCTGGAGAGCAGTGTTATCCCGGCGCATCAATATCCTCGCCATCGCGAAATGCTGATTTTCGGCCTTTACAAGCGAGTGCAACAAATCACCTCTGGCGGCCTTGCCCCGATCTCGATTGAGTTGGAAACGGACGATGCCGAGCACTGCCGGCTACTGGCCGATTTGGCGAGATGTGAAGTCTTAGGCTTCAAGTCCGGATACGCCCTGGCTCTACCCTCAAACGGCATGAGTTTTCGGATACCAACGGCAGATCCCACCTTATTAGGGCATTTACGCAGGCACGGAGAAGAGCAATTGAAGGCTCAGCCTGATGCAGTCCGCAGTCTGTCCGACCGCATTGTGGACATGCTCGGGGAGCGTCTTCCCGGACCGATACCAAACGGCGACGATATAGCCGGAGAGCTTGGACTGACGCGGCGTACCATGACCCGGCATCTGTCGGCTGAAGGAACAAGTTTCAAGGCACTACTGGAAGGGGTGTTGTGCGACCTGTCCAAGCGGATGCTTCGTAGCGGCGAGGGCGTCGCCCGCGTGGCCTTTATGCTCGGTTTCGCCGATCAGGCTGCTTTCTCAGTGGCGTTCAAACGGTGGACAGGTGAAACGCCGGCAAGGTTCCGTAAAACGGGCCGGTAGCTTTTTCTGGTCCATGCAATCCAGAAAGCGCTCAGATGTCCAAGATCCACAAAACCTTGTCCCGTCTCCAAAAGAAAGCAGACCAACGGGTCACCTAGTTCAATGGCACACAGCAGCCGCGGTGGTTGCTAACCCAGAACAAGGATGAACCCTATGAAGACCTCGAAGAAATTCTTTATCGCCCCGATCTCAGGCGCACTTCTGATCACCATGGCTGCTACTGCTCATGCTGACTACGTCACCGACAAAGCGATCAAAGGCGCGGTTGTCGGTGCCACTGTCGCCGGTATCGCTGGCGAAAGCATCGTAGGTGGCGCGGCCGCTGGTGCTGCGGTCGGAGCCGTAGGAGGTGCGATCCAAAAGGACAATTTTGAAGACGCGCAAGACGAAGCCCAAGAACGTCGCGACGACTTTAAAGAAGAACACAAAGACTGGAACGACTAAGACACGACCGCCAGCGAAACAAAAAAAAGGAGAAATACCGCCGAACAAACCTGACCGGTCAGCATGCGCTGTTAGCATCCAGACGCTGTTTGACTGACCATCCCACACAGAACTCGCACAGTTTCTGAGAGGTTGCCATCCAGCTCGTAATCGAGCCGGGTGGCAACTTTGTTTTGGGCCTTCGAACGCCACACGTTCGCGGCGTTCTCGGTTTCAAATTTCAGTCGCCCATCTCGAACCGGGTTTTGTCCAAAACCCAAAAACAACCGTCCAGAACCCAAACGAACTGAAACAGCTACCAACCCAAATCCAACTCATCTGAATGACATCGACGAGTTGGCAACCGAAACACTTCTGTTCACTGCCGCTCTTTGGAACCCAATGCCTAAGGAAGCGGCAATGAACCTATTCGCAAACTTCGACGCAGAAACCCTGGCACGCATCCAGTTTGCCTTTACCGTGTCGTTTCACATCATCTTCCCGGCCTTTTCTATCGGCTTGGCAAGCTTCTTGGCTGTTCTCAATGGCCTCTGGCTATGGCGAAAAGACAAGGTCTACCTGAACCTCTTCAACTACTGGAAAAAGATATTCGCCGTTGGCTTCGCGATGGGTGTCGTGTCCGGCATCGTGATGTCTTACCAATTCGGCACGAACTGGAGCGCATTCTCGGACACCGCTGGTCCCGTAATCGGCCCCTTGATGGCCTATGAAGTCATGACGGCCTTTTTCCTTGAGGCAGGCTTCCTCGGCATAATGCTTTTCGGTCGCGAACGCGTCGGTCGCGGTTTACACATGACGGCCACGGCGATGGTCGCCGTTGGCACGCTGATTTCGGCAACGTGGATATTGTCAGTCAATTCCTGGATGCAAACCCCGGCTGGGTTTGACATCAACGAACTGGGGCAGTTCATTCCCGTCGACTGGTGGTCGATTGTCTTCAATCCGTCCTTCCCCTACCGCCTGACACACATGGTTCTTGCCGCTTACCTTACCACTGCTTTCGTGGTGGCCGGGGTTGCGGCCTGGCACTTGTTACGCCGCAATCGCACGGTCGAGGTCACTCGAATGTTCTCGATGGCAATGTGGATGGCCGTTTTGGTCACCCCTGTGCAGATCGTTGCCGGCGACCTTCATGGTTTGAACACGCTGGAGCATCAACCGCAGAAAGTGATGGCGATGGAAGGTCACTTCGACAGCCATCCCGAAGGTGCACCGCTTATCCTGTTCGGCATTCCGAACGAGGATAAAAAGCGCGTGGACTATGCCATCGAAATCCCGAAACTATCTTCGCTGATCCTGAAACATGATCCCAACGCGCCGCTTGAAGGGCTGGACACTATCCCCGACGACGAAGAACCCCCGGTCGCGATTGTGTTCTACAGCTTCCGCATTATGCTCGCTATCGGCTTTGCCATGCTGGGCATCGGCTTGTGGTCGCTTGTTCAGCGGGTTCGCGGCCGCCTCAACGACGATCGCTGGCTGCACCGGACATCCGTTCTGTTGGCGCCCAGCGGGTTCGTGGCGGTACTGGCCGGTTGGATCACCACCGAAGTCGGGCGCCAACCGTACACTGTGTATGGGCTGATGCGGACATCGGACTCACTCTCACAAGTGGATGCACCTACAGTTGCCGCGTCTCTGATTGCCTTCATCTTTGTGTATTTCGCGGTGTTCGGAGCGGGCACGTTCTACATGCTGCGCCTGATGGGGAAACCACCTGTCGAAGGTTTCCAGAAAAGTCACAAACCCATTGAAATCTCTATTTTGGCGGAGACAGCGTAATGCTTGAACTCTCGACAATCTGGGCCGGTATCATTGCCTTTTCCGTTCTGACTTATGTGATCCTGGACGGTTTCGATCTTGGAATTGGAATCCTCTTTCCATTCGCGAAATCCGACAAAGATCGCGATGTCATGATGAACTCTGTCACGCCTGTATGGGACGGTAACGAGACCTGGCTGGTCATGGGGGGCGGAGGTTTGTTCGCCGTTTTCCCGCTTGCTTATTCTGTGGTGATGCCCGCGATCTACATGCCCGTCATCATCATGCTTCTTGCGCTTGTTTTCCGCGGTGTCGCCTTCGAACACCGGTGGCGAACGGAGCGCGGGCGATGGCTATGGGATGTTGCGTTTCACAGTGGGTCAACCGTAGCCGCCCTCTGCCAAGGCATCGCGCTTGGCGCGCTGGTCCAGGGTATCCCGGTCGAGGATCGGCTGTACGCAGGCGGACAATGGGATTGGCTGACGCCGTTCTCTGTCACGACGGGTGTGGCCTTGGTGATCGGGTATGCCTTGCTAGGAGCAACCTGGCTCAACATGAAAACCAAGGGCGAGATACAGCGCCAGATGCGTTCTTTTACCCGCCCGCTGATGCTAATGACGCTCGCGTTGATTGGCCTCATCAGTCTTTTGACCCCGTTCCAAGATCCGGTCTATCTGATCAGATGGTTTTCGTGGCCCGGTATCGTTTTCTCTGTACTAGTGCCAGCTATCGTTGCTGTTATTGCATGGATGCTTGATCGCGGCCTGAGGGAACAGCGAGACTATCAACCCTTCTTCTGCGCCATTGCCTTATTCGTCGTCTGCTTCATCGGCATTGGGATCAGCTTCTATCCCTATATGCTACCCCCAAGCCTCACGATTGCCGAAGCCGCCGCGCCGGATAAGAGCTTGGCCTTCGCTCTGGTCGGGGCCGTCGTTCTGTTGCCCATAATCCTGGCCTATACCGCCTACACGTACTGGGTTTTCCGCGGAAAGGCCGATCCAGAGGAGAGCTACCATTGAAACTGCTAAAGCAAGTATTCTGGTTCAGCGCGATCTGGTTCGGCAGCGTCTTTTGCCTAGCGACTGTCGCTTACGTAATCAGGATGTTCATCACTTGAGATGGCAAGGACACCAATGTTCGCGCGTCGGCATGTCTAGATCACGCAAATATTAGTCCAAGCGCCGAAAGAAACTCCGTTCCGGCCTACCAAATTCCCAAGAACAAGCGGCTGGCTAGGTCGTCTCAAATTTAACAAACCAAGGGGGCTGTTATGCTTTCTCGTCCAAAACCAATATCCGTGCGGTGGGATCAGATTGATCCGGATCTGCCCAAACCACCTAAGCCAAAAAACCGGAGCGACAAACGCTCGTCTGGCAAGTTACCAAAATTGTTCGCCGGGCACCTTGCCGCAGGGCTTGCTACCTTTGTTCTATTGCCCTTCACCTCGGCCCTAGCAGGGACGGTCACGAAAGACCTCGCTCCAATTGTGGACATGTTGCTAGTCCTGCTCTCTGCATTTGTTGTTTTTGCTTTCACAGCCGCAATAGTTTTGAAAGGGTCAACACTGCGGGCTGTCTTCGGGCGAGGATTGGCCTCTCTCGGTACAGCGCTCATCATTTCACCCGTGGGGTTCTCGGTCCTGTTCGCATTATACCTGCAAGACTGGGTATCTATCGTAGCGGGCACATCTATCGAGCAGGCAGGAAGAACAGCGATATCCCTATTTGGTGGTGTTTTCATTGCAAATGCCCTCGCAGGGGGATTGGCGTTTGGTTGTTTATCTCTGTTACTTGGGATTAGGCTAATGCAAAATCGTCCAAAACCACTTGTTTCGCCTTAGACGAGTGAACTTCCGCTTTGGGCTGACTGCGGTCCTTTGGAGCAAAAATGCGGATGGCTGCAAATTCCCCTTTTCAGCTACCCGACACCGGACGTTGGAAACCAGACGGCTAATGGCGGTGAGCGGACAAAGCCTCCTTAGGCTCAACGGTTGATGATGACCGGTCTGTTCGCGAAGCGAACCTTCATTACGAGCTTTACATCCTCCGAGATGCGGACGAAGCGGGCATTGCATGAGGCGACTAGCGCACTTGTATCAGCCAACCGGCGCTTGCGACTACTATGCTGTCCTACCAGAAGACTAGTCGCAGTCGTCTGACCGCCCCGCGGCCCAGGCACAAGAAGCTAGACACCAGAGCTGAAGCATGGCTGGATTGCTTAGACATTACCTAATCCTGCGGAGATCCCCTAAAATGAAAAGAAATGCTAAAAAGCTGTTAGTGACATCCGCTATTGCTATAGCTCTTTTGGGCTCTGGTGCGGCACGTACTTCTCCTACCGAACCAGCAAGCGCAGAGGCTGGTTCATTCTGGGATGAAACCGTTGAATCTGTAGATAGAAGCCCATGGATATTTGAAGGGACAAATGTTTTTGGAGAATTAGCACGAGTTCCACCGTCAGATTGGGTACGTACTCTTGAAAAAGCCCCATACCCAACTGAGCTTGAGAACTTAGTTTTTTTTGGCTAGCAATAATGAAGAACAAAATATCAGAGATTGGTTGCATCAAACGCATACCGATAGTTTTTTGATTTATCACGATGGTAAACTCGTCGCTGAAAAGTATTTCAATGGCATGAGAGCGGATACGTCCTACCGCATTCACTCTATCACCAAGACAGTGTTGGGTATGGCAGCAGGGTTGGCGGTTGAGGCGGGGAAATTAGATCCAAAAAAATTGATCACTGAATACCTGCCTGAGTTGGATGGCCCAGCATTCAAAAATACAACGGTTAGACATCTACTTGATATGACCGCTGCTGTTGATTGGAAAGATGCTTCTAGTGGTTACTTAGACGATGCCGGTGATCTGTTCTGTGCCTTTGGTCAGGACCTCTCTGAAAAAGTTGAAATTTGTGACACTGAGTCAGGCGTTAAAGAGTATATGATTTCTCTGAGTGACCGCGAGAACTTAGTAGAAGACGGTGAAGTATATAGTTACCGTTCAGTGCTATCTGCACTACTTGGTATGGTTATCGAGTCGGCGACCGGTGAGAGCTATTTAGATGTACTGGCCGAATTGTGGCAGGACATCGGTGCTAAGGACCCTGCATATAGCGAACTGGGGCCCAAAAAGGATTGTTCAAACCAGTGGCGGGTTATTCACTAGCTCTCGTGACCTATTACGATTTGGCAAAATGATGCTGGACAACGGTAAGGTTAACGACACTCAAGTTATCCCTTCAGATTGGATAGCTGACACTATTCAAACAAATGACGATGTGATTGCAGCTTATGAGAAAAGTGCATATGCAGAGGTGTTTGAAGGCTTCCACTACCGTAACCAAGTCTGGGTCAAAGATAGGGAAAATGGTGCGTTTTACGGTATCGGTGTCTATGGGCAGCTATCGTACGTGAACCAGGAAGCCAATGTGGTTATGGTGAGGCTATCAAGCCAGCCAGAAGTTCAGAACACACCTATGTACCTGGACTCGATGGTTGCGATGAAATTAATTGCAGAGACTTTGAGCAAATGAATTTTAAAGCGCGTTAACCTATAACGCAGAGCCAAATAGCTCAGCTTTGCCAGCGTTTTGGCATAACCAAGCCTTCTCCTTGTCGCTCTTTAAAGACAAGCCAAATATTACGTTTAGCGTCGTCGGGTCAGTACCGGGTTAAGACGACAGCGACCGCAGCAAACACCACACCAATCAAAAGAGCCTTTGTATTCACTGCCGAAAGGCTGGGTAGTTTAACCCGAAGAGACAGGGCTATTATCACACCCCCTGTCAACCCATTCGCAATTGAATAGATCATGCTACTTTTGTCCGCGCTGAGACCGATCAATATGCCGACTGCAAGCGACGCGACAAAGTATGCGCGTAGCCATCCAGACATATGCCCGGGGTGGGTCTTATAGAGATAAATATTTACCCCAAACAAATGCAGTGAATAGGCCAACGTTCCAATCGCGTACAGCTCAGGCGATGTTCCTGTGGTTTGCATGACTGTAATGGCAAGCAAGCAGTTATAGGTTCCGAGTGCCACTGTGTCCAAGCCAAGCGACAACCTGTTATCGGCCCCCACGTCGCGGCTGGCTTCCAGCAAGTAGTAAAGGAGAAACCCCAGCAGAGAGTAACCGTACAGCGAGTGTTCCCATTTCCCGTTTGCAGCTAAACCGGCGGACAATTCACCGATTTTTGGCAGTAAGAAAAGGAAAGCATAGCATAGCCAAGTCCGATCC
>NZ_JBXWPA010000015.1:0-135999 GCF_059611165.1 Ruegeria sp. CDSB013
TTAAGCACTGCCGCGCCAATGGTACTTGGGCTTAAGCCCCGGGAGAGTAGGTCACCGCCAAACCTAGAAAAATCCCAAAATCTCTCTAACGATATCGCACTTATTCGACCCTGTCGCGGGATGGAGCAGCCCGGTAGCTCGTCAGGCTCATAACCTGAAGGTCGTAGGTTCAAATCCTACTCCCGCAACCACTTGGGTCGAACAAAGTACCGAACAAGCCGCCGCAAGGCGGCTTTGTTCATTCTGGGCTAGGCTAATCATCGCTGCCAGTGCACCGTCCAACTCGATCTGCACGCCATCCCGTTCATGTTGGATCGTAACACGTTCGATCAAGCCCCGAATGATCTCCAATGCCCCTGTGCGGATCGACCGATCGTAAGCGTTGCATCTGACCCCCTAAAGCGCACCTGATCAAAACTTGCTCGAAGTTCTATGATGCCTGAAAAGGACACAGGCAGAATGAACGCATACATCCCAAACAGCCTAACTAGCGATAAGAAGATCGGCGATGTCTTCTATGCATTCGGCTATTCTATCCCAGTTTCGAAAACCGGGAAGAAGCTCTGGCCGGCGCAATTTAAGAGAACAATTGTCTACAAACTAATGACCGATGAGTTGACCGCCGACGAAATAGCTGCCGGATGTAAAATTTCCTTAAAAATGGTTTGCGAATGGAAACGAGCGAACGCGCATCACGTCTCGAAACAGATCGAAGCTGCACCAGAAAAAGAGCCTGCGTTCGCCCAGATCAAGGTTCAGGAAGCGCCAGTATCCGTTGACCCTATCGCTGGCACTCTCAGTTTAAGGGCGGCAGGGACAGAGCTGATATTACCAGCAAATTATCCGGTGGAAAGCCTTATCAAGGTCATTCAGGACGTAAGGGGGTAGAAATGGTTACACCTTCAGGGAACTACAAGTTCTATGTAGCGACCAGGCCGGTCGATTTTCGAAAGGGCATGGATGGGCTAGCTGCAATCGTTTTGAACGAGTTTGATTTAGACCCGTTTACGACCGATCCGATAGCGCCTGTGCCAGATCCGGGCTACCTCCGCTGTGCTGGCTTCTGCGTTGGCGGCTTCGCTGAATGTCCGCATTGGGGCCCGCTAACCTAATTCAACAGCCCGAAGTTCTATTGAGAACTTGAGCGTGATCGATTGAGATTGCACCTGCAGCGAAGGTCTGTTGTGTGGCCAAACCAACGCTCCTTATTGTTGACTTCGAATGTCCGCTCTGAGCCCATAACTACCAAGGCAGTAGGTTGTCTGAAATGCTGCGTTTTGATCTTTATGGTGAATAGATATCACTATCTGGGTTCTAACAGTGGGCTCCAAGCGCCTGTGCTACAAACTCAAAACCAGCAAGATTTTCCTTACTCAACTGCTCCGCTGCTGATCAAATGCTGAGCCATGCCGCGCACATTACTCGGCCGCCAGGATTCGTATTGCTGCCAATGGCTTCGTCCGGTGTAGGTAAGTTCTTCGACCAGTTGGTTCGTCGATTTGCCAGCTTGCAGCCCTTGCAAAACATCTGCGCGCAGTTCTTCCATATAGAGCCGAACGTTAGTTAGGTCGTCATGATTGCCTACGCGACCGTGGCCCGGCACGAAGATATCGAAATCGAGCGCTTCGGCGGTGAGTATCTGCTGATACCAACCCTCAACATTGTCACCACCCAAGCTGGTGTAGAACATTCGTTCGGGTGCGGCGACATCTACAAGAAAAACAACATTTTCAGGGCGCACGACCGTCGCGATCATGTCCTCTTCGTCTCCGGGCCCAAGATAGGTCAGTTCGATCGTGTTCTCGCCCAGCTGCAAGCTATGCTCCTGATCAAACTTGACGTCGAGACTAACGCCTCCCAATGTTGCCGGGGCATTCGAATGCGCGATGGCCTGAACATCGTCGCCATAGACATCACCGCCTGAGGCGTGATCGCCATGCGAATGCGAGAAGATCAGATGCGTTACAGGCTGGTCCGTTAGTGCGGTAAGATTGTCTTGCAGCTGCTGTGCCGTACGGCCGTTCGGATCGACAACAAGGGTCCCTTCGTCGGTGGCGACAACAAGCGAATTGTAGCTGCCGTTCTGGAAGTAATAGACATTGCCTGCAACATGGGTGAAGGCATCTGCGGATTGTGCTGTGGCAATGGCTGGTGTCAGGATTGCCATGGCTGCGGCGATCAATGCATTATTCATAATCTGTTCCTTTCCTGATCCGACCGAGCCCGTCAGACAACAATGTTTACGATGGATTCTGTGCCTTTCGGCCCTTCGGTGAATGCCATGGATACTGCCCGGGCTTCCGCCTTCGACATCCTGCGATAGAGCCCGTCTTTCGCATTGTCCGGATCACCATCAATGTAGAATTGTGTGGTCAGAAGCTCTCGGCTTCCGTCTAGAACTTTCACATGGATATGGGGTGTTCGCCCTGGATACTTGGTTGGCCTGATCGTGCGGAACGCATAGTTGCCAGCGTCATCCGTGATATCGTGACCAAAACCCTGAAAACCGTGATCGTAAGGCACTGGACGATCATCGCCGGGGTGCAAGTACTTTCCATTCACGTCACATTGCCAAATTTCGATGCGCGCACCCGCTATCGGGATGCCATTGCGACCGGTAATTTGACCTTTGAGCGTGATGATTTCCCCACCTGCTTCGCGAACAATCCCTGCGATCTTCACCAAGTCATTGTCGGTATCGCTCACGCGCATCGATCTGGTCGGATAAAACGGCCCTTCTGCAGCGCGCGGTGTCAACTCCGCAGCAAACGCAGTCCGGGACAGGATTAAACTTCCCGTAGCAGAAGTAATTCCTGCGAGAATCTTTCGGCGCGACTTTGAATGAGTCATCAAATTCCTCCTCAGCTATTCGCGGCCCATCTTGGCATCAAGGCTCCACCGACCTGGGCCGGAAAATACAAAGTACAGGAAGATGAAGCAGTACAAAACTGCGGCATCACCGGCATTCAGGATCGGATAGAAGTTCTGCGGGGCGTGGGCTATGAAGTAGGCGCTGGCCATCAAACCGGACAGAAGGAACGCGACCGGGCGCGTAAAAAGGCCCAGAACAATCAAGGCACCGCCAAACAGCTCCATCATTCCAGCAAACCATGACATCGAGAATGTCGCGACCTCCCACTCTGGCGGCGCAGGGAAGTTCAGTATTTTCTGGGTTCCATGCGCCATAAACAGAAGGCCCGTCATGATCCGTAGAATGCTGAGAACCCGCGGGGATTGATTGTTCAGAACTGCTATCATTTTCTTCATTCCCGAGATTTGATCGGCGGCGCGGTTTCGGGCCCGCCGACCGATGTTGAGTGAAATCGGTATTCAGATGAGATGGAGTGACCTATTCCATCGCTTCAATTACAGGCGCGCTGTCGACGAACTGTTCGAATTTTGCGATTTTGCCGTCTTCGACCTGCCAGACATGTGCAACGCGCGCCGAAAATGCCTTACCGGTTGCATTATACGTCCCGTAGTAGGTGCCGTAGGCGACGACGCGGTGGTCATCGGCTACATAGTTTTCAGGGTCAAACCGATAGTCGGTCCATTCTGAAGCCAACCGCGCAAACACGTTTTTCGCGATCTCGTCAAAACCGGTGTAAGTACCCGCATAGGGAAAACCCGCTGCTTCGGTCCATTTGGCGTCAGGAGCCAGATGCGCCTGCAGGCTGCGACCGTTTTCTTCGGAGGTTTCGCCTTCATAGGTGCTTTTGACAATTTCCAAAGGGGTCATGTTTTGCTCCTGAGCGTTGACGGCAAATGTTGTCGCCGAAACGATTGCAAACAGGACAGCACCAATGATGCTGCATTGCGTGATTTTGGTATTCGCGAACTTGCAAGACATAAAATTGCTTCTCTTCCTTACGGCGAATGCAGTGTGGTTCACGGCAAACTGGGTTTTGCACTGTTGGTGATTGGGCGCCGGATTTGATGGGCCAGCGCCCCTTTCGTAATACAGAGACCGAATTGGGCGGCCTCTGATGCCGGTTTAGACTTACGGCCAGGAACGCTCACCTTCGATAACCTGAGCGCTTAGTTCCAGATCGCTCACGTTCTCAAAGTCGGGATAGGCTGCCTGCATCGCGGCGATTAATTCTGCTGAACCTTCCGCCTTGTCCGCGGCGGCCTCGAACGCGGCGACGTATTCTTTAGTGAAATCAACGATGCTTGCATCCTCTGTACTGTCGCCGATCACGTGGCCCGGAACAATCCGCTCGGGGTTCAGTTCCAGAATCTGGTCCAACGTTGCACGCCAGCTGTCGCGGCTTTCCGGGGTTTGGTTGTCGGCCATCCAGACATGCACGTTTTCATAAAGGACGACGCCGCCCAGCACCGTTTTTTCCGAAGGCACCCACAGGAATGTATGAACCGGATCGTGTCCATTGAGGCCGATCACCTGCAGGGTTTCACCATCGACCGTCAGGCTGTCGCCTTCCAGAACCTCAGGTACAATCAATTCGGATGGGGCGTTCGCGTCCAAGATCGGGCCCCAGAAATCGTATTTGAGCTGGATGGTTTTCTCGATGCCTTTGACGGTCTCAGGTGTCGCGACAATTTTGACATCCGGGTAAGCTGCGCGGATCGTATCCAACCCGAAATAGAAGTCAGGATCCTTGTGACTGATAAAGACGGTCGTCAGGGATTTGCCTGTCGCCTTGATCATATCAACCAGTTGCTGGGCATCGTCCTTTTCAAACTGGGCGTCCACCAGGATCACCTCATTCGGACCTTCGATCAGGTTCGATGAGACCGGGAACAGGCTGCCTTCATTCGGGCTGAAGGCGGTGATGGTGAGATCAGCCGCAAAGGCTGCGGTGGACAGCAGCATGGCTGCAGTAGAAGTGAGGATCGTCTTCATAGGGATGCTCCTTGCATTTATGCGGCCAATGCCGCGATCTCTTCAGGAAAGTGGTAGTAGGTTGAGACGTCGACTTGGGTTGCTCCGCCGTCGGTTTGCATCACCAGAGTCGGGACACCTTGCGACCCGAACCGTGATTGCAATTTTGCAGCGTCCGTACTGATCTGCCGGGCGAGGCTTCTGCCTTCGTCCGGCGGACGGTTCACGCCGAATTCAATCAGGGCACTACGAACCGCTTCGCTGTTACCAGCGGAAATACCGTCGACATAACGTGCCTGTTGCAAAACATGTGCCAGCTTCATCTCCGCCATGGCGCCTTGATCATGAACCAAAGCTGCGGCGTATGCGGTCAGGCTGGAATCCAGCATTTCATCCGGGTTTCCCAGAATGTCTTGAACATAAGTGTCACTGAACACTTGGCCAGTCAGCTGTTCAATGCGTCGGTCGTATTGCAAAGCCATTCGAGCGAAGCCATCGCCCATTCGGTATGCGTTTGCGCCCTGGAACAAATGGCGATGCATAACGGTGACATCAGCACCACTCTCAACCAGCACGTTGATCACCGGTGCCGCGCCATAGCACCAGCCGCAATAGGTATCGTAGATGTAGGTGAAGCGCGTCATTGCAGTCTCCGTTTTGGTAAACCACAAGTAGTGCGCCGCCATTGTTGACTAAAGGCAATAACTGTAGACACAATGTTAGTTAAAAAGTGACAAATGATGAAGAAATCGAACTTAAATCGTCTGGAGTACTTTGTTGCCATCGCGGAAGAGGGAACGATTACTGCGGCCGCTGAACGAATGCGTATTAGCAAGGCGGTTGTCAGCAAGCAGCTTCAATTGCTGGAGGAAGAGCTTGGTGCAACTCTTGTAGTGCGCAACTCTCGCCATCTAAATCTCACGGAAACCGGACAATCCTTCTATGAGGCCGCGCGTGCATCAGTGGCGCAGGCCGAAGAAGCTTATGATATGGTAAAACAAGGGCGCGCAGAACCGACTGGAAACCTGCGCATCACCGCCCCTCTCGATATGGGCGTAACATACGTTTCACCGGTCGTGGCCGAGTTTCGCATCGCCTATCCGGCTGTCACGATTGATTTGACGCTAAGCGATACGCGGTTCGATCCGGTCGAGGCACGATTTGACATTGCATATCGGGTAGGCTGGCTTGCCGATTCCGCCAACGTCGCGCGCAAGTTGGCCGACTTTCAGCAAATCGTAGTGGCGTCGCCTGACTTGGTTGAGCAACTTGGGCGACCAGAACATCCGGAACGATTGGCAGCGTTTCCGTTCGTCGAACACAGAGCCTTACCAAACTCACTGAATTGGAAATTTAGTAAAGCTACCGGTGAAACCTGTAACGTTCAAATGAACCCCGCGCTGCGAGCAGACGTAACACCAGCGATCAAGGCAATGGCAACCGAAGGGGCCGGGATTTCCATTCTGCCGGATTTTTTCGCTAAGAGAGAAATCGAAAATGGCACATTGATCCGGCTTGTTCCGGACTGGGCGCTTCCAACAGGTGGCATCTATGCCGTTTATCCTCCCACGCAGTTTCGATCAGCTGCAACAAAACGCTTTGCAGAAATGTTTGCAGAAAGACTTCGCAGCAGTCTGGCGTAAGAGAAGGGTGGCGAAACTCAGTTTACATTCGTGTCCGTCTAACATTGAAACGCGACCGCTAAGCAGAGCGTTGCAAGGCTGCCGCGAAAGTCGCCTTTGCCCGACACGGCGGACAAAGGCGCTCCTCATTGTTGACTATCGAACGACGGCTTCGAGCCCAAACTCACAAGCTACCCGAACGGTTCCATCACCAAAAAATCGTGAGTTTTGCCATATGCTCTCGGAACATTCCTATGGCATCAATTGGTAAGATTGCTCCATCTTCGAGCGATATCTTGGTTCGCAGTAATTCAGGGCCAAACTCTCTTTCATAGTAAAAGAACACGATCTCGATCTCGCGCTGACTTCCAACTTGTTGCTCAGAAACAAATCCTAACAGAGCGCCTCCGCGCATACGTGCTGACCTTGTGCTCAGGCATCGACCGGTGCTGTTTACTACCAATTCCGCACAAAAAATCTTTCGTTCGGAAAGGTATCTTTCGTTCGTACTTCCATAGTGTTCAGACGTGTACGGCGTGATGGCTTCCAAGTAGGCTGTGACGGGAGAAGCGCATTCTAAGCAGGTGTACTTGACAAATGCCTCACTAAACTCTGCAGACCAGATCTCTTCCTGCTCAAGGTTGGCGATAAGGTACGACCCGTCAAGGCGACCAAAGCGAGTGCCTTCTGCAAAGCTTGTCTGAGCGGATACAATTGTGGCGAAAGCCATCAGTTGAGTAAGAAGTTGCAATGGCCATCCTGCATTCAAGGTTTCTTATACTCATTAGGCTTTTGGCGTTAATCATAAAATCTGGCTCAAAGCTGTGCAACGACAGCTTCGTCCGCTCACCTGCTATTTGCCACCTCGTTCTGAACGTCAGGAATGTGCGGTTCGCGACTTGCTGCACGAGCGAGACTTTGGGTGTTGTCCAAGGTCAAGTAAGGGCTCATTCCGACCATTTGCTGCACGGAATATTTAAGGCCGCTTCGGTCCCAAAGGAAAATGCTGCTGCCAAAAAAGAAAAACTTTGGTGCTCGTACCATAATGGAGATTTGGTGGAGCCTAGGGCCACCATACCCTCATTGAAAACGCTGCGTTTTCCACCAGTTGGGACATCTCACCCCCACATAGAACCCCACATATTACTGAATTCTCCTGACTTCAACTGCTGTCAATTGGGCTAATGAAACCAATTTGGCAGTCCAAAACCTTGCTGTCGCGCGGTGCTATCTCCTTCATCCAGACAACTTGGCCAACGTGCGTTCAACACTGAGGAATGGAAATTGAGAATTGAGTGGGAGCATCCTAGGTGTGTTGCATGTCTTGTAACTAAGGAATTGAGCGTTGAGCATGTGATGCCAGATGGCCTTGGAGGCATCCTCACGTCTTGATTTCTTTGTGGGAATGCAACAGCCGATTTGGTTTTTCACTCGAAGGAGCGGATCACCTCGCTCTCGAACTCCGTAACCCACGGGTCAATCCCAAGACAGTGACAAGAACGCAAAGTTAAGCTATTATGTCAGTAATATTGACGTATAAATGACGAGATTGACGGTTCTATGCCCCATGACGAGCAACAAGCTAAACGCGGCCCGGATGGCAAGTTCCTGCCCGGGCACAAACCGCCAAAGTCAACCGGCCGACCGCGGGGTGCAAATGGCATTAAAGCACGCGCAGCACGGCTTGCGGGAGAACGGCTTGAAGAGATGCTCGGGCGCGCCACTGACGTAATCTCCGACGAGCTTGATAACGGCAATCCAACCGTAGCCCAATGGCTCGTTGATCGGGTTCGGCCTCCTGCACGCTCTGACTTCGTTCAATTGGCTGACAGGAACAAATTGAGCTCAATTGAAGATATCCTTGTCGCTTCAGAGCGGACCACAAATGCAGCATCGCGGGGCGAAATCAGCTTGCAACAGGTAAGGCTTCTTCAGGATGTCTTGGGTCGTCATGCCCAGCTCAAAGGGCTTGAAGAACTGTCCGCACTCCGTGCAGAGGTCGAGGAAATGCGACGTACGGATAGAACGACCGCCGCAATTGATAAGTCACTGCTACCAAAATGGGGCCGCCTGAGCGAGGAACAAAAATGAAGAGAGGGTCATGGACAGACAGCGGAGGAATGGCTGGAACTCGCCTGCCCATTTCTGATAGGACCGCCATCAAGGCTGCACTAAAAGAAGCAATCGAAGCGGCTGATAGGTTAGAGATATCGATCAAGCATTCTGAAAAGATAGGTGCTCTGCCTCCAAACCTGATGTCTGGCCAGCGTGAACTCTACGAGGCGAGACGACTACTGGCTTCGGGTATCGCGCACCTAGTAGAAAAGCGTTCTTAGCAACACTTGTACGGGCTGAAGCAAGAAGACGCATTTCCCGCTTCAGTAAAAATTTTCCGCAAAGCAGTCGTTCAAGCAAGTTGCAGCGAATGACTGCACTGAGGCCTTTGTGACAGATGCTGCGGCATACACATTTTGGCAGTAACGGCGGATTGCGGCCATTCGCTGCGGTTTGCACCAAGGTCCGCTCTGCGGATGCCGTAGGCTGGATCACTTGGCTGACGCCAGCATCGTGGCAAAGACAGGTCTTCACTCTACCTGACGTGTGACAGGCCCACTTTCCAGAATTGGGAGTCCGTCCTGAATTTACAGGTTCAGCGGTAGGGCAAGCTGAAGAACGAGAAGCTGTTCGTCTGGGTGACTATGCGTGATCCCGTCTCAGCCATAAGCGTTTGCATTGCTGAGCTGCCCGTCGGACACGCTACAAGATCGGCGGCATCATCAAGAAAGTCTACGGTGAATGCGCTTTCGCCGACAAGTTGGCATTCATCCGACGGGCTGCGGTAGCCGCGAACAAAGACGAGATCGGGGTCCGGTTCGCTGACCGCAACCTCAACCGGCGTCTCAATACATCCAGTGAGTAAAAGCGTCGCTGGCAAGATAAAGAAGGATGCCAATAGCTGCTTCAAGTGAATAGTTGTTGCCATTCTACTTCTCCCATTCCGCGGCTGTGCTACGCCAAATGCCATCTTCTGCGTCCCAGGCGCTTGCAGTGACACATGGGGTTGGATTGATCCCGCCGCATTGCGACCCGTGAACATCGGTGAGAAGAACACGGTTGGGACCAAGATCTACGACATCCCAACCTTGGTTGAGGATAGAGCTAATGACATCACCCACAAGGAAGTGCGACATGCATCCGCCAGTTCCGCAATACAGGGACGCGGCCGACGAGCAGGCAAAGAACACCTCGTTCAACACCCAGTCAGTTTTCAGATCTCCGTCCAGATCCACGCGCACAATAGCGCCCCATTCCAATGCAAATTCACCGTTCTCAAAGTCAGAGCAGGCTTGTTGCGCCTGATTGATCTTTTCTTGAAGCTGCGCCGGGAGCTCAGATATCTCTGAAGCACTGGCAGGCTGCGGCAATGTTAAAGCCGTCGCAAGCAACGCGCAGAAATGCATCCTGACAATCGAAACAAGGCTGGATTCGGCGCTCGATCTCGGCATCAGTTGCATTGGTCGTACCGATAATCGCCGAACTCCAGCCAGTTTTTCCTCTGGTTCCGGAAGATCAGAAATTCGGCCCGATCCTCCGCCAGTAGGGCAACAACGAAGTCCTTGACCAATTCGGAGTTGCCGAAATAGCTGTATGAGGTCATTGCCCGCTGGGTTTCGCCGTTCACGGTGACGCGCGCGTCCCACTCATCATTGGCATCATCGAGGATCACGAACTCGATTTGCCGTTTGACCCCACCGCCGCCGCAATAGACCACGCCTTCTGGTGCCTCCATAGGCGCGGAGGTTTGGTCCAATGCCCGACATTCGGCCCGGAGTGACTGGATGGCTGTACCTGATCCCTTAAGATCAAAAATGCCGTAGCTGACGTCTTGATCTACCATCGACAGGTTCAGGGTGGCGTTTGCGGCAATCTGGTCGAGGACGAACGCATAATCCGCCTCGTCGCTGAACTGGATCTCGACAGGATAGTTGTCGACGATCTGGACGAACGAGTTTTCGCGTCCCATCTGAAAAGCAGCAACTTCTTGCGATCCGTTTATCAGAAAACGAAAAGAAAGGCCGTTCTTTCGTACGATATCCTGCGAATCCTCAAACCCGGCCGGGGCGAACCTGATCCTGTCGCACTGCAACTCCAGCGTCATGTTGTTTGTCTGAATAAATGCATTTGGCAACGGGCTGCCGCTGAAGCCCCATTCGGCCAGTGCAGGGGCCGCCGACAGACAACACATCAGACACGCAGACCAGAAAGTGTTTTTCATTTTTAACTCCCAAAGTTCCTCGTACGAGGAGGCAATAATGGTTCTCCAGCATTGAGGTGCCAGTGAGTGGTCATGTAATGCTATGACGGTGCGCCATATTCATTCGTTCCTTCCTGTGAGGGTCGCGAAAGCCACCAGATCATCAAGAGAGAAAGGACAAGTTGAATCGCGTACATGACCATCAAACCGGTTGCACCGAGAAAGGCTGCTGGTTCTCTCAAAGTCTCAGGGTCTTCAACGCCAGTTTCGAGCGCTGAAAAAACTGCAACCCCGGTCAGCAGCATGAACATCGTTGCGATACTGAAGGCCATTGGAAGGAGAAGATACCATCCAGGACGACCTGTATCATGTAATCGACGCCACCCCGCGGCGAGCATCGGAAGCAACATCGCCAGTTGGAAAACGGAGTTCAACAAGTTCGATCCCTCTTCTGTTTCCGGATCAGTGCCAAAAAGGACCGAACTGAGTACCGCCAACCCAACGCTGACCAGGACGACGAACAGAACAAACCACCAATATTCTGATCTCTGCGCGCGGCCCGAAAACACGACATATTTGGACAGGCAGGTCATGACCGATTGCGTGAAACCCATTGTAAAACCCCTCGTTTTGCTCTGGCAGTCCTATATTTACATCTTGAAAGGCTTACGAAAAACAGCGGCAGTGCAAGTTTCATGTGCAAGTGGAAAAATTCAGACTGGGAAACTGCGCGGAAAATGATTTACTTCAAGCTGCGTGCCCCCAAGCCGGGACGTGTCCCCTGACAACCCAAATCGCGCTCTTAAGCCAAAGGTAACCAATGTCACAGCCCGCATATCTACATCTGGTTTTGGGAGGAAGTGCCGGAGGTTGTCTACGCGCGGCAGTTGCAACTTACGGCCTGACAGGGCACGTGGATGTGTTCGATGATGATCTGAGCCACGGGCCTTTGAACGACAAACAATCGCGGGCGGCATATTTCAGAGAGCTTTTCCAAAACTATGGCCAGTTGCCTGACGATCCCTTTCCGTCACTAGTCGATTTCGACCGGATCTCGGCCCATTTGACGCAGGATCTCACGCCGGAAGTTTGCATATGGGCGGGTGAGAATGCATCAGAGCGGACGTTTTTGGAGATGGCATGTCATGGCCTGCGCCTTTTCAAAGGTTCGGTGACCCGAGTTGGAACGACTGGCTTAAAGTCACTGCCGTATATAGGTCCGCAAACTCCGGCTTTACTGGCGAGCCTTTTTGATCAACGCGAAGCGGTAGACCCGGTCACAAGAGCAACGCTTTCTTCTGATTTTCTGCGCCTGCGAGACAGTGGTGCTACACTGCGTATATGGGAAGCAGGCAAGATCGTCGATGTTTCCGACAATCTCTATGACAGTCTACTTTTATCATGCTGTGCAACAAACTGGACACCTGCTGCGCGCGTTGTCGGTACGGCCATGGGGCGATGCGACGAACACAACTTGTTGGGTGATGTGTTCTTATCTGGGAGGCTTCAGCATCTGATCATGCAAGGTATGATTGAGGCATCTGGCCCTCAAACAAGCCTGCGAGACTTTGACGTGCGACGTAGATAACGTTGCCGAACGTTACAGCAATACTTACGTTCAAAGAGGCGGAGGCTAATTGACTGGAGTTAGGGGGAATTGAGCATTCTTTGGAGCCTAGGGCCGTCTTTCAAAAAGCGACCCTTACTGCGCGCTGCGATCATATTTCCGCGTCCTTTAGGCTGAACCGATCTGCATTTGCTTTGCCGGTTCCGGTGGCAATGGGATCAGAGGTTCCACTCGAACCCAACTGCTTTTTCGGACACCTCCCAGAGACGCGACATAACAGCCTTGTCATGGGCATGCGCGTTCAGTGTGCCTTTGCCGACCGGGCCGACCGCTTCCAGACGGCCCGTCGGTCCATAAAGGGCGCGCTGCGCGCTCAGAGCCTCTTCGGTGGCACACATGACCTCAGGGTATGAGCCTTGTTCTGCGGTCTGGACCATCGGCGTCTTGGTCATCAGCCACCAGATGAAACGCATTGTGCGGCTGCCGCTTGTTGTGATCAGAGACGTCGCCGATGAGCCGGGATGGCAAACGTAGACCTCAACATAGGTGCGCCGCGCCGCGGCCAGACGGTCCTGCAGTTCGTAGGCGAACATCATCTGCGCCAGCTTGCTCTGCGAATATGCGGCGTTTGCGCCGTAGCCCTCACCCCAGTTCATGTCATCGAACTTGATTGTTTTGAGACCCATGTTGTAGCCGAGGCTCGCAACGACCACGATCCGGCCCTTGCATTCCGCGATGCGGTCAAAGAGCAGACCATTGAGCAGAAAATGTCCGTAGTGGTTGGTGCCAAGCTGGCTTTCGAACCCGTCGACGGTCAGCTTGCGCGTCGGCACCTGAGCGATGGCCGCATTGTTGATCAGCGCGTCGATCCGAGGCACCGTCTTCAGAACTTCTTCGGAAGCCTCGCGCACGTTATCCAAAACGGACAGGTCCATGCGGATGAAGCTCACATCTGCTTTCGCGCCGAATTCCTGTTTCAGGTCCGCGATTGCCGCCTCTGATTTCTCGGTAGAGCGGTTCAGCATGACCACCTTGGCGTTTTTCTTGAGAAGGATGCGCGCGGCCTGAAAGCCTGCGCCAGCGTTTGCACCGGTGATGATGTAGGTTCTGCCCGACTGGTCGCCGAGGCGCTCGGGTGTCCAACCTTTAGGTCCGAATGTCGTATCTGCCATATTCTATCTCCTTCCAGCCTTGGCCGGCGGTTGTGGTGTTATTGCTTGAACGCACAGATAGAATCTGACTGGGTACAGATACAGGCGATATCCTCTCGATTATTTGCCCAATCGTCTCAACCCCGTTGCAAAGAAGAAAGTTCCCTGCCAGCTTTAGTGCATGAGCAAAGACCAGATCAAAAACCTTGTCGAGCGCCGTCTGCCAGATGCAGGCCTTGTTGATACCGCACTAAGGGGCGTCCAGCTTTTCCGGGTGACCGAGGCGGTGCCTTGTGTTCCTGCCGTCTATGAGCCCACGGTCGTGGCCATTCTCAGTGGCGCCAAGGAAGCCGTACTGGACGGACAGCATTACGTGTACGGAAGCGACAAATACCTGCTTTGCCCCATGACTTTGCCGGTCGAAGCAGGCGCACCACGAGCTTCTGAAAGGGACCCGCTACTGGGAGTCATGATCACATTAGATCGACGCATGATGCGAGAGCTTACGATGGAGATCGAGGCCGCCACTGGAGGACGTAGACAGCCGCAAGGGAATGCGCCTTCGGCTTTGGAACTAGCGTCCTGGGATGTCGGTTTCACGCAGGCACTGTGGCGGCTTCTCGAGTTGCTCGACAATCCGGTTGACCTGGAGGTGCTCGGACATGGGCGACTGCGCGAGTTGTATTACGCGGTTCTCATGGGCGAAGCTGGGGCGGCGGCAAGACGGGCCTATGGCGTCGGCAACGAAATCGCGCGAACAATCGACTACCTTTCAACCCACTTGAACGAACAGGTCACCATTGACGACATGGCCGACCACGTTGGTATGAGCCGCGCGGTCTTCCATCGGCGCTTCAAGGAAGCCACGACAATGTCTCCGATCCAGTTTGTCAAATCGATGCGGCTGAACAACGCTGCGATGAAGATTGCGGAAGGAAAGACCGTGTCGGAGGCGGCATGGGATGTGGGGTATCAAAGCTCCTCTCAATTCAGCCGCGAATTTAAGCGGATGTACGGCCAGTCGCCCCGGCAATGGAGCAACGCGACGCAGGTGCCTCAACGATTGAACTGAGGGGCGCCTGTCACTGCAGGCTTGCAGCGAATGTCCGGAAAGCGGGCTGCGACTACAGCAATCTAGTCCATAGTTGAGCGACCGGTTTGGGCCGAAAGCGCCAGTTGGGCTGAACAGTGCGAACGGCAGAAAAGTCCGCGTTGCAGACATTCGCGACAACTTGCTTGAACGTCTACTTTCGCGGGAAGCTGCATCGGATGTGGGGCGATTAAATCACGGTGCGCATCCCAAACCCGATGATCCGCATTCTATCCATGAACAAAGACCACCGACTCTCCCTCGACGTCTTGGGCGTAGGAGAGCCTGACTGCATTTATCGCAACTCTGTGTTCCATTAATCTGGCGAAGTACTCTTGTTGCATTTGTTTTGAGAGAAATAGCGCCAGACCCGAAGGCACTTGGAGCAATAATTCAGCTGTGTTCAGCCAAGAAAGCCAAGGCGTCCCTCTCAAAACGCGGCCATTCCGGGTCGTTGTCAGGGATGGTATGGTTCGAGCTTTCGTAGGCGATGAACTTCGCGTTGGGTAATCCTTTTGCAAACAACCGTCCTTGTTCGACCGGCTGCATCCTGTCACTCGTCCCATGACAAACAAGGCACGGCACTTCGACCTCGGACAATATCGGTGTGATATCGATGTTATCAATCACGCCGCGATACCGCCCCATGTTTTCGGGTGAAATCATCTTGCGCATATCTTCGGCATATTGCCGCCGTTCTTCTTGGCTCGCGCCCGGCACGATGATTTGCGCCATTAAATCACGCAGAGACGGATAATCATCATCCCACCCGGCAGTCATCATTTGCTTAATTGCGTTGGCGCGTTCCACATCTTTTTGCGACGTTCTTTTTGCCCGACCAATAGGGAACCCACCTATCATTACGATCGCAGACACACGGTCAGGTCGGCGCGCTGCGAAGGCAGCTGCCACTGCGGACCCCTGCGATATCGCAAGGATCGGCGCGCGTTTGATACCCGCTGCGTCGAAAACGGTTTCCAAGTCATCAACGAACCGTTCGAACGTGCAAGTTTCTGCATCCCAGTCGGATAGACCGTTGAGCCTGGCATCAAAACGGACCAAACGATGTCGTTGAGCGATGGAAGTGTAAATTGGAGCTTTCCCCGGATTGCGCCAGTCAAGTTCCAAGTGTCCAATCCAACTTGGCGCCTTTACGACCGGAGGACCGTCCCCAACTGAGCTCCAGGCCAGACTAATGTTGTCGTTAGTTTTGCAATAACGAATTTCCTGTGTTTTGGCGAAGTTAGCGCGCGATTTGGACACATGTTCATCGGTGAAGTTGATCGACAAAACTTCGATCGGCTGTTCAATGCCTTTGAACGTGTGAAGCCCTTCTCGGCGCAAACGTTTGGCATAGTCCGCTCCGGCAAGATCACAAAGTACCTTTGAGACCAGAATGCCCCCGGGTTCAGCTGCCGATTGGAGCCGCGCAGCGATGTTGACGCCGTCTCCGAAGATATCGTCGCCATCGACGGTGACGTCGCCGACATGCAAACCCGCTCTAAGCTGGATACGTTCCGGAACCAAATAGGGATGGTCTGGCTCTCTTAGCTCGGTTTGGATCGCAATTGCCGCTTCTAGGGCGTTTCCTGCTGACGGAAATTCAATCAATGCTCCGTCGCCCAACAGTTTGACCACCCGGCCAGATTTTTGCTCAACGATCGGCGTTACCAAATCGCGGTACAAGGTGTTCAGTGTTTTGAGAAGTAGCTTGGAGCCGCCCTGCATCATCCGACTGAAGCCGACGACATCGAGAGACACAATTGCAGCAAGACGACGTTGACTCATGGTTACTTCCCGCAAGTTGGCTCGAAAACACTACCACGTTCATAGACTGTTAGAACCGGCAACATGCCTAATAACTGTAAACGTGCAGTGGAATGATCGGTAACTAAGATCTCGAATTGACCAAAGACCGTGGAAGCGATCATTAAAAAGGTATGCCTATCCGTTTTCTCAGGGAACGGCGGGTTTGTCCGCATACCGGTCGTTTGCTGCAACTTGCTTGAATGTCCACTGTGCGGACAAAGACGCCGTTCGCCGCCAGGCGGCATCTAGCGCTGAAAAAAGATCTGCGCAAGTCGATCGATTTAGCTACTTGACTAGTAATCTTCGGAGACGCCGGCAGATCGAAGCGCATCAGCCAATCTGTCCCAATCGCTATCATTTTTGAAACGCCACCGGGTTTTGTAAATGTGAATGCGCTCTCCAAGCCTCCAGATTTCCCGCATCTCAGCCTCAACGGAACGACCAAGCATGGAAAGAGTTGCGACATTGAACATCAGCGCATCCCGCGAAGAAGGTTCTCTCGAACGCGCTACCTCCAAGACAGGCGCTGCTTCCTCATAGCGCTCAAGAGAAAACAGAATGCCGCCTTTTAACGTCAGGTAGTACGTCGGGTAAATTCGGTTCGCAGCGATGGCTTTCTCAATGTCTGTAAGTGCCGCATTCGTTTCACCATTGAGCAGGCGGGCCAAAGCGCGTGTGTATAGAGCGTCAGCTGAGTTCGGTTCAACCTCCAAGGCGTTGACGGCTTGCTGAAACATTTCATTGGTTTTGCCGTCGACACGCATAATTTGCGCCGTCACCAGGTAAGCGAGTGCGGTAGGGTTTTGTTTCGCTAACTTGAGTGTCTCTTCCGAAGACCTTTTGAGAAACCGGCGCTCCAGTTCGGTTTGGTATCCAAATTCTGCGTGCCAGTAGTTTTGCCAAGCTTCAAAGTAAATCAGAGCCAGAAGCGCATATGCTCGCCCGTAGTCGGGATCAAGTTTCGTAGCGACCTCAAGATAAGGTACAGCCTCAGCGAAACTCTGCGCTGTGCCAGTGTCGTATAGATGCAGAGCTTGAAGGTATGCATCAAAAGCAAGAGGGTTTTGGGTGCCACCAATTTCGCTTCTGGCAACTTGCTGGACGTCGAGCTCCACCGGCAGAGAAGACACTACTCGATTGACGACCCGATCCTGAAAAGCGAGAACATTTTCTGTTTCGCCATCAAACCTTTCTGCCCATATTTCCCCTCCTGTCGTGCCATCCACCAGCGTCAGGTTAATGCGGATCGTGTCTTCGACTTTCCTTACGTTTCCGGACAAAATGTAGCGTACGCCCAAATCTTGGCTGATTTGCATGGGCTCAGCGCTCGTAGATTTGTAACTGTAGGCGCTCGCGCGTGACATAACGAACAACTCTGGAAGTTGGGATAGATCGGTCGTGATGTCATGCGTCAGTCCGTCAGCAAAATAGTCTTGTCCCTGGAGCGACCCGGTGTCACTGAACGGCATCACGACAATCGACGTGCGACCATTGTACAAATCGTTTTCAGTTTGACGGCTCGGAAAGCTTGTAACCGCGAACCATGTCCCGACCAAAAGCAGACCCAAACCGAGCGCATACACACCAAGCCTCAGGCGCCTGCTTGGCTTGCCCAATGGCTCGACGGCTACGTTTGCGTCTCCAAAACCGTCAACGCTGATATGATAGATCTCTACCGGCTCAAGTATGTTTTTTAGCTGCTTTTTGCCTCCCGAGACGAAGCGGACGGGCAGTTGTTTCTGCAATAGTTTGCAAGCAACATCAGATACAACGATGCCTCCCGGAGCGGCGAACGCTTCAAGACGGGAAACAACGTTCATACCATCTCCAAACAAGTCACCTTCGTCAGCAACGACATCACCAATATGCACAGCCATCCGGTAGCTGATTTGGTCTCCTTCCGCAATTTCGGCCTGCGAGTTGAGGATCGTCCTTTGCAGTTCAATCGCGCAATTCGCCGCGGCAAACACTGAAGGAAATTCAGCGAGAAAGCCGTCACCTGTCGTCTTTATTATCCTTCCGTGATGCAGATCGAGCGCGGGCTTGATTATTGACTTCGTGATTGTCTTTTGTCGATGTAGAACACCGACCTCGTCGCGTTCGATCAAGCGACTGAACCCGACTATATCTGCGGCCATAATTGCGGTTATGCGTCTTTCCATCGCCCGTCCCTGGGAACTTCCGCGTCACATCATGGTCTGTGTTGAACGACACTTGGTCAAGCATTTAGGTTTTGCTGGTTCTTCGAAGATCAGTGACCGCTTCGGGCTCGAAGCGGTCGTTCGCTGCACTTGGCATGAGCGGCTGATTTTGAGCGCGAAGCAGGCGTTGTTCTTTTTAAACGACGTAGCCGCTTTTTTGTTTTGTCCGCGCTACGCCGCCCGCTCCTTGAAGCTGACAGACTTAGCGATTACATACCAATCGCGGGCGGACAGCCCGCAATTCCCCCAAACATGATAACGCTCGTCTGCCGAGCCTTGCCCGTAAGTCGCGGAAGACCGCCGGGGTATGGACCGCCCGAGACATGCTTGCGACCGGTGCGAATGGTCTGGGTCTAGCGCCGATCCACTGATGAGCCTAAGGCAGGGCGAAACCAACAGCATCCAGAGCGTCACGAAAATTGTGATCACCAACCCCGCCTTGGGGTGGTCGCCGGTGGCAACAGCCAACGGGATGCGCATCAACATGATGAATAGGAGAAATCACATGGAGCAAGATATCCAACTTGAAGCTGCCGCAGCAAGGCACATCGTCTTGATCGCTATGGCCTACTGTGAAGCCCAAACAGCAACGAGCGGCGAGGAAAGCCCGATTGTGCATGACCGGCAGTGGCAGGCCTGCTGTGGTGTCGCTGCGCGTTTCCTGAGCGATCCTGAAGCTATGACACCGCAACTCTGCCACCATGAATGGCGGCTCAGCCAAATGCGGCACAGTCATCCGCAGTTCTGGCCTGCTGCCGCATCTCGCACTTGGGATGAACTCGACCCGATGGACCAGTATGTCGAACGGGCTGGTTTGGCAGCAATGCGTCAGGCACTGGACGAAACTCGGAGGTTCTCGCGGGGTCGCACCGCGGCGCTGCAATGAACGTCGGACGTTGAAAAGCAGCATTATGCTTGATGTGCGCAACAGAACATATACCGACGGACGAGACATAAAACCTCCCAACCTCCCAACCAAACGCCCGACGGGGAAGTTGGGAGGTTTGATTACTTGTCCGCCCATAAAGAACTGGCCGGCCTAGCTCGTTTGGCCTCTTTACAAGCTGTCCCACTTAAATCAGACCGTCTTGAGGATAGCATTTTCGAACCGAGCGCCTTTGCTATTGGGTCCTGGAACGAGACGGGGCTCTACTTGACGCAAGCGTCGCGCGAAACTGTTACGTGCGGGGATGCGGCCTTCTGGAACACCTTCGGCAGCGCACCATTGGCGAAAATCCAGATATAGGTCTGCAACGGTGACGACCTTGTTTGCCCTGATGGATAGTCTTTCTGCCGCCCACGCACGAACCCGGTCCGCATCCCTCATCCACGCCTCCTTGGCGATGCGTGATGTCATGGGATCCGCCATGCGCCGCGTGGTCAAAAGTTCCGCAGCCGCAACCACGACAAGATGTAGTAGAAGATCCGCCTCGTATTCGATTATGCGATCTGCCAATCCCTCGTCGGCCTGCTCTTCAGAATACGCTTTGTCGAAGACCAGAACCTTGAAGCGGCGCTCAACGCCGCTGTCGATCCCCCCGCTAAATGCGGGCAGCTCATTGCAGATGAACACATGCTGCGCCTTGGGACTGAAATAGAACGGTATGCCGTATGGCAGCCGGGCATGACAGATGTCCCCGGTGATGACCTTTTTTAGCGCGTCGCCTGAAAGATCACGATCCGACGTCTCCTCCGCAACGTTCAGCGCGCACCCGCGCAAAACTGAGACGAAGTAATCTTGTCCCATCTTGGCTGGCGGCACCGACTGAAGTGCATCCGCTGCGATCAATGATGAGATGACCTTGCGCGTGGTACTTTTTCCTGCGCCGCCCGGCCCAATCCAAATAAGGGCCTGCGGGTGTTTCATTTGCGTGCCGATACCAAGTGCCGCTGCGGCGGCTGTCTGCAGGATCAGCTCAATCCGCGCGCTTTTGTCTTGTTCAGCCCTGTCCAAGTCGAACTCAAGGTTTGGAGCCTCGTGCTGCAGCCGCCTCAAAGTCGTTTTAGCTGAGAACAAACCCGTGAGCAGCTTCATCACGTCGCTTCCCAAAAGTCGCTTCTCAGCATCCTGCACTGGCCATACACCACGTACGGCATGCCGAGCCCGGTGCTTGCGAGCATGTGGTTCGAGCCGTGGGACATATTCACCTGTTGCAACGTCTTGTTCGAACAAAACGAACCCGCTTTCACAGGTGATGCCAACAGGCGCACCTTCAAAAAACCCATTGTCATCGCGTTTGGACATGAGAAGCGACTTGACACTCTGCGCCTTACTGGACGTGATCTTGACCTCGCCAATGCCGTTGGACGGCGTAGGGTAAGTGGCACCGTCAAAGCGCGCGATGGCACGCGTAAGCCGATTGTCGTTGAGAGCAGTCCAAAGCTTGCCATCGTAAATCCAAACTGTGCCCTCAGTGATGACAATGCGACCAAAGAGATCTTCTAGGTTTTCCAGCACACGATCGGCAATCTCTTCGTCGCTACCGCGGAGCAGCTGCTCAACGTTGGACCTTCGCTGCCGCGCGTGGATGCGGTCGGCATCATCCACGGCGGCGGCAACAGCCCGACGTCCCATATCCTGGAGCAGATCGTTCAAATCGGCCTTTTCACCAAGGTTTGACGGTACTGTGACGACATGGACCCGTGCATTTGGGTTTTCTGCCGCCAATTCACGCGCGATCTGGCGGCAGTCCTGCGCTTTGTCGCTGTCGGCAATGATCTCAATCCGACCGGCGTTTGCTCCTATCGTTTCGGGGCGGATGGACCCGAGGCACACCCTGATCTCTGCTGGCCCAGCAAACAATCGGGTTAATCCGGTTTCGATACCTTCGGCGATCGCAATTGTGCCTGTACCCAGTTTGTTTTTGATCCGAACTGAACCATCCCCGATGTAGCCTGCGCTCAGTTTGGTCTTCTTGCCGTTCTCGTCGCGTATCGGTTGCCCATTGCGGTTCAGGATTGTGCCCTGCATGCCAACAATATTTCCATCGTCATCCGTAGCCACCGCCACTAGAGCCGGGTTTTTCTTACCACCCGGTTTGCATTGGAAATCTGGAGCATATCGCAAAGCGTCGTGTTCAAGATCGATCCCAACCAATCCACGGATGTTGCGCAAGTATTCTTCGCCGGGTGAGCCGGCTAAAGGACGTGTCTTCGCAACCTGCTCCTGCACCCATGCGATCTTAGCAGCCTTTTCATCAGATGCCGCGCCGGAGCGTGCTCTTTCCTCCGCTTCTCGCTGCACGGCTTGTTCATCAGTTTCTTCACGGTTCTCCGAGGCCGCCTGTTCTCCCGGTTCCGATTGCTTCTGCTTCCGCCGTCCTTCAAAAACCTTTTCGCCAGTTACGGCTTCAATCTCGCGTACAGCAGCGTTGAAGTCGGCAAGGCCTCGTACCTTCATTAGCGCATCGGTCAGCGAAACCCCTTTTTCGGGCAGGCACGTGCAAAAAATACGATTAGCGTCTGCATCGTAGCGAAATGAAGGGTTCTTATCTTCATGGTCAGGAAACGGGCAGCGCTGATGCTTTTTTCCAGTTTGTGGTTTGGCACCAATGGCGGCGAGGATTTTGTCCGCGTGTGATTCCTCGACGATGCGGAGACGCTCGGTCAAATTTTTCATTGGTCCCCTCATGACCGCCACCGCTGTGTTTCGGTCCGGTATGCTGCAGATTTTGCCTGCATACTTTGTTCCTTTCCTTGGTCTAGGGAGAGCAACAATCATCACTGGCCCCGTTGCGCTCTCCGTGCGGCGGGGTTTCTCCATTCCTATTCCGCTGCCAGATCGGGCGTGTCGATCTTCACAAGCCGCCAGTCGATACCCGCCGCAATTGCGCGGACATGTTCAGCGCGCCAAAAATGCTGGCGACCAATCTGGATGGGTTCCGGCGCATCGCCGCTGTCCACCATACGCAACCACGTGCTTGGCGATCCGGGGAACATGCCCAACGCACCGCTGTGGGTGGAAAGCTGTTTCAGTGTGACGTTCCCTGTTTTCGGGAAGCTGTCGGGGTGGATAGGCATACGGGCGACACTCATGCGGACGCCTGCGTCTGAGGTTCTTCGCCATTGGCTTTTTCAATTGCAGCCCGTGACCGCTTGAAAAAACCTTTCTCCATCATTTCCTGGCCCAGCTTCTCTGCCTTCTTGGCCTCAAGGCCTTCGTAGCTACGAATGATGTCACGGGGATCGTGATCGCCACCAGCTTCTATCCAATTGGTGATGTCGCTGCCGAGATACCGGATTTGTCCCGTGGGAAGGTTCATGAATTTCGGGCCGAGATGGTACTCGCGCCAGTGGTCCAACAGATAGAACTCGTCGTCGCTGAGACCGAGCAGCGCCGCCAGATACCGCTGATCATAAAGACGGTGTGGAACGGGCACTTCGATGTGATCTGACATTGCTAGCCTCCTACAAAAAGATACTGGCAATTCAGATAATGAAAGCAGGGGGGTAAGAACAAACGTTCTAATTTACCCCCCTGATCAGGTGGGTGAGAACACCCCAAGAATGACGTCTTCAACCGTCATTTGGTTGTGTATTCGAGACACTCTTTCAGTGAGTTTCCGGATCATTTCCTGCGCGGCAAAGTTCAGATTGAGGCGGTAGTTCTGATCACTGATATCTGGAGCTTTCAGCGTGGCTTTATGCCACTTGACTACATCGTCACGATCAATCTGCATTACATTTGCAATCAGAGTTCGCGCTTTTTCCACGTTATAGCCTTGCTGATCGATCAGGTACATGACGCCACCCGCAACGCCGCCTTGAAAACCGATTTCCATCGGGTCTTTCGCAGCATTGCCTGCATTCGCTTTGTGCATTGCAGTTGTGCGATCTCTCAGGTGCTTGTCCAGCGCTGGTGACACTATTTCTTCCTGCTCGCGCAAAACATCCAGAATGTCATGCAAGTCGAGAACGTAGGACCATTCGCCAGATTTCACGCGCTCGTTTAAACGTCCACGCAACCAGTCGAAATCTTTTAATACCGTGTCACTCACAACTTTGCCCCCGCAATCAACGGCACCACGATAGCACCGCCCTCCTGAAGCTGAACCAGAAACTGCGAATAAGCTTCCATCATAACGCGGCGCTGGGCGAGGAACGATGTGCGGTCATATGCGCGGCCATGCTGTTCCTTCGATGCGTGGGATAACTGTGCCTCTGCCAGTTTCTCGTCGAACCCGAGATGCTCGGTCACCAATGTGCGCAGCGTTGCCCGCAGGCCATGTGCGTCGGTCTCTCCATCAAACCCGATCCTGCGGATCATGTTCATTGTGGCCGGTTCAGAAACAGGTCCGTTCTCGCTGGCGAATACGTACTCGCGGTGGCCATTGAGCTTGTACATCTCGTTGAGGATTTTGATCACCGCGTCCGTCAGGGGTATGGCGAGCGTGATACCTGTCTTGGTGACAGGGTTGTTCCAGACCCGCTCGCCCATGTTGATGTCCGCCCATCGCATTTTGCGCACCTCACCGGCCCTCTGACCTGTATGTGCGATAATCTGCACCAGAGGTTTGCCCAAAGTGTGATGCGGCCAAGCGTCCAGCGCCTGCAGAAACAGCGCCAGACGTTCTGGCTCAACGATGGCTGGGTGGTGCTTCTTCGGCTGGGGCTTGAACCTGTCGATCACGTTTGCTCCCGGCACGACAGAGATCAAGCCTTCGGCCTCCGCATAGCCTAGAACTTGCCGCAGGATGCGAATGACCCGGCGTGCAGTCTCATGCGATCCACGATCCGCGATCTTGAGCGCAACGGCCTTGATATCGACTGCCGTGATATCCGCGACCACTACAGCCCCCAACAGAGGGATGGCATCCTTTTCGATCCGGTTGCGGGCGCGGACATAAGTCTTCTCTGCCCAGTGTGGACGCTCCTCTGCCAGCCATGCGCGTGCGACACCGGCGAAGGTGGTGTCCGTCAGACCTGACCGAGCCTGTACCCCTGCGCGCATCTCCGCCACGTCGGGGTTGATATTGGTGTCAAGCAAGTTCCTCTGCGCCTCGACGCGCTGGCGCGCGTCCTTGAGGCCGACAGAGGGATAGGAGCCCAAGCTCATCTCACGCTGCTTACCATCGACCCTATAGCGCCAGACCCATGTCCTGCCGCCTTTCGGGTGAACGATCAGCGTCAGGCCACCGCCATCTGCCAGCTTGATCTTCTTGTAGCCGGGTTTCGCAGCCTTGATTTGTTTGTCTGTAAGTTTGGTCATCTTGCATACTTTCTCACTGGCGAACCCCACACAGACCCCCACAATGGGTATTCTGGCAGAGCCCAAGTTTCCTTGGGGGTGAGAAAGACTGGCACGTCAAAAGCCTTATTTACAAAGCCGTGTGACTGCGAGTGAATTCGAACTGAGGAGAAAAATGGTGGAGCCTAGGGGAGTCGAACCCCTGACCTCTTGCATGCCATGCAAGCGCTCTCCCAACTGAGCTAAGGCCCCATCATGGTACCGCGGCTGCGGTGGGCGGACATTTATGAGACAGCGACAATGAGTGCAAGTCCAAAAATGGACTTTGCGGAAAAGTTTCTGCCTCGCATCCGAGGATCGTCTGAGGCGGCGCAGGGGCCGCCCCGGACAGGTTTTAGCTGTCGTCTTCCGACGGCATGTCGGTGATCTCTTCCAGCGAAACGTCGTCGTTGCTGTCATCATCATCGTCCAACAGATCATCGTCCAGTTCGACGTCGACATTTTCGTCATCGTCCAGAACCAGATCTTCTTCTGAAGCATTTTCGCGTGCTTTTGCCGATGCGGCATCTTCCGCATCTGCCGCGATCATCCGGCTCTTGCCGGTTTCAAGCTCCACGATCTCGCCGGTGTAGGGGCTGACGATCGGGTTCTTATTCAGGTCGTAAAACCGCTTACCGGTCGTCGGGCAAACGCGCTTTACACCCCATTCTTCCTTGGGCATTTCAGATCCCCTTGATATCAGGTGAGTCGTAGTAATGATTCAGGTCACGTGCCACATGCAGCGGGCACTGTCAAAGCCTTTGAGCAGGAGAAACAGGCACATGGGGGATCACGCATTGCCCGGAAAACCGCCGGTGCCGCTAACGCTGCGCAAATCGGCCAGGGCACGGCGTATCAGCCTGCGGATTTCTCAATTGGATGGGCGGGTTACACTAACCTACCCTAAAGGTGTGGCTGAAACCGAGGCGCTGAATTTCGCCAAGGTCAAGGAAGACTGGATCCGTCAGCATCTTGAGGGCCGACCCAACCCATCAGCCGTAGGATTCGGACAATCAATCTCCATAGAAGGCAAAGATAGGCGAATCGTACTGGCAGAGGGCCGACGCGTTCTGCTGCGGGACGCAGAGGTTGCAGTCCCCAAAGGGGCCGAAGCCCGGCGATTGGCACGGTTCCTAAAGGAACTGGCGCGGGATCGCCTGACCGAGGCCTGCGACGATTATGCGGCAATGCTGGGCCGACCTTATTCCAGCCTGACCTTGCGCGATACGCGGTCTCGTTGGGGATCGTGCAGTTCGACTGGTGGTCTGATGTTTTCGTGGCGCCTGATCCTCGCGCCATCGGACATCCTTCATTATGTCGCCGCACATGAGGTTGCGCATCTGGCCGAAATGAACCATTCCCCCGCGTTCTGGGCGCAGGTCGAGCGTCTGTTTGGTGACTGCAAAGCCCAAAGGCGCTGGCTGCGCGACAACGGGGCGCAGCTTCATCAGTACAGATTTGATGGCGCGACGAGTTGACCGCGCGGCAATTTGTGATCACATGGGGTTATGTTAAGCGCTCGCCAAACCGACACCCAACCTGCAGCTCATGATCTGGTCTATCGAGCCCTGCGCTCGCGTATCATGCACGGCGACATAGCGCCCGGGCAGGCGTTGACCCTGCGCGGCATCGGCAAGGAATTTGATGTCTCAATGACGCCTGCGCGTGAAGCGGTGCGGCGGCTGGTGGCCGAAGGGGCGTTGTTTCTGTCTTCTTCGGGTCGGGTGTCCACGCCCGAGCTGACCAATGACCGTATCGAAGAGCTGGCAGCCCTGCGTGCACTGCTAGAAGTCGAGCTGGCCAGCCGTGCATTGCCCCGTGCGCACATGGCGCTGATTGACCGGTTGCAGAGCATCAACATGACCGTCGCGGAAATGGTCACGAAACGGGATGCTGTCGGTTACATCCGATCAAACCTAGAATTCCATCGCACGCTGTATCTGCGCGCTCAGGCTCCGGCGATGCTGGCCATTGTGGAAACCGTGTGGCTTCAGTTGGGGCCGACGATGCGCGCGCTTTACGGGCGGTTGCGGCGGACAGAGCCGCCGCATTATCACAAGCTGATCATCGCCGCGTTGAAGGCGGGGGATGAGCCCGGATTGCGGCTGGCCGTACGTTCAGATGTGACGCAGGGGCTGCGCATGCTGGTCAATTGAGCGGCTTGTCGCCGAAGTGATCGGGTTGCCTTTTCTAGGCACCGCAGAACTAGCTTGCGCACTTGGTCTGCGATACTCTGACCCAAATCACAACAAGAGCAGATTTCAGACATGATCAATCGACGCCTATTTTCAGTTGGACTTGGGTCAACCTTTTTGGCCGCCTGTTCGGGTGGCGCGCCAACCAGCGCCCCGGCAACGCGGATGCGGGCCGTCCCCAACGCAGGGTGGGACGCCTGGGTTGCCGGGTTCAAGTCGCGCGCGGCCTCGCAAGGCATTTCTCAGACCACCATCAACCGGGCCTTTCAGGGGGCAGGGTATCTGCCGGATGTGATCGAACGGGACCGCAATCAGGTCGAATTCAAGCGCTCACTCGAAGACTACCTGGCGATTGCTGCGTCGGATGAACGGATCGCAACCGGCAAACAGATGCTGGTACGCCATGCCGGAACCCTGTCAGCGATCGAGGCAAAATACGGCGTCGACAAAGAGGTTGTCGTGGCCGTATGGGGCTTGGAAAGCCGGTATGGAGCCCGCCGCGGGGATGTGCCGGTGGTATCAGCGGTTTCAACCTTGGCCTATGACGGGCGTCGCGGCGCGTTTTTTGAAAAGCAATTGATAGCCGCCCTGAAGATCATTCAAGAGGGCGATACATCGCCCGCGAACATGACCGGCAGTTGGGCCGGGGCGATGGGGCACACGCAGTTCATCCCGACCTCTTATTTGGCCTACGCGGTGGATTTTACCGGTGATGGTCGTCGGGATATCTGGTCTGAGGATCCCACGGACTCTTTGGCCTCGACCGCCGCATATCTGGCGCGCGCTGGCTGGGTAAGCGGACAGCCTTGGGGGGGCGAAGCAGGTACTGTTTCGGGAACGCCTGTGGCGGTGTTGCAGCCGCAAACGCCGGGGCCGCGGATTGCGGTGTTCCGCAACTTCCAGGTGATCAAGCGCTATAACAACTCGGACAGCTACGCGATCGGCGTTGGGCATCTGTCGGACCGGATCGCCGGTGGCGCGCCGTTTCAGGCCTCGTTCGGGCCCGATGCGACCGGGTTGACGCTTGAGGATCGCAAAGAGCTGCAGCGCCGACTGACATCCGCAGGGTACGACACCCAGGGCGCGGATGGGGTTATCGGCAACAATACGAAATCCGCCATCAGCGCGTATCAACGCGCCAGTGGTTTGGCCGTAACCGGTGAACCTTCAGCGGCTTTGTTGCGTCAGCTCGGCGGCTGACGGATTACGCCGCCAGCCCTTTCGAGCCGATATCCAGGAATTTTTGGCGGCGGTCCTTGATCAGGGCTGCCGCATCCTTGCCATCCAGCTCTTTCAGCATAGCAGCAATGGCACCTCGTACAGAGTCGACCGTTGCGGCGCGGTCGCGATGCGCGCCGCCCTTGGGTTCGGTGATGATGTGATCACAGACGCCCAGCTTTTGCAGGTCTTGAGCAGTCAGCCGTAGCGCTTCGGCGGCCTCACGCATCTTTTCCGAATCCTTCCACAGGATCGACGCACAGCCTTCAGGTGAGATTACCGAATAGACCGAATGTTCCAGCATCGCGACCCGGTTTGCCGTGGCAAACGCTACTGCGCCGCCTGAACCACCTTCGCCGATGATCACAGACACCAAAGGCACGCCGATCTTCAAGCACATTTCGGTCGACCGCGCGATGGCCTCGGACTGGCCGCGTTCCTCGGCACCTTTGCCCGGATATGCACCGGCCGTGTCGATCAGAGTGATGACGGGCAGACCGAAACGTCCAGCCATTTCCATCAGGCGTACGGCCTTGCGATAACCTTCAGGGCGGGCCATGCCGAAATTCCGTTCGATCCGAGATTTGGTGTCCGAGCCTTTTTCGTGCCCGATCACCATGACGGGCTGGTCGTCGAAACGGGCCAGGCCACCGATCACAGCCAGATCGTCAGCAAAGTTGCGATCACCCGCTAGCGGTGTGAATTCGGTAAACAGTTCTGCCACGTAATCCTGGCAATGGGGGCGTTCAGGGTGACGCGCGACCTGACATTTTCGCCACGGAGTGAGGTCACCGTAAAGCTCGTCCAGCAGCTTGGCAGCCTTGGCGTCCAGCGCAGCGGCTTCTTCGGCCACGTCCATCTCTTCGTTGGCACGGGCCAGCGCGCGCAGTTCCTCGGCCTTGCCTTCGATCTCGGCCAGGGGTTTTTCGAAATCCAGATACTGGGTCATGACGCCTCTCAACGCGGAAGTTCATTGCTATATGAACTTGCTGTCAGAGGAATGCAACACAAGGTAAAGCGCGCCCCGATCAAGGGCCGCGCCGGTATGGGTCACTTCACAGGTACGTAGCTGGTCGGAAGGCCGTCGTCGTCAGCGTTCACCATGTAGTACTGGTTCTCGCCGCTGTCCCAGACCAGAAATGCGTCCGCGCCTTCGGGTTTGGTCTGTTCGCCCCATGGGGCCTGAATGGTCAGAGCATCGCTTTTTGCATATCCCAGATCAGACAGGCGCAGCATATCAACCGGTGTTGTCTTGAGCGCGCCAACAATGCCGGGCGCCTGATCTTCGAACATCGCCTTGACCTCAGGGGCCATGTCCAGCCGTTCGATCAGGCGCGTATTCTTGGCGGCAACACTGTCCAGCGAAACCAGCTCGTAGGCCTCGTCAAACGTGCTTTTGCCGATGATGTAGAAGTCTGGGCCATCCTTGCGGAACTGCAGCGCAATGATCGAGCCGGTGTTCTCGGTCAGGTAAGCCTGATCGTAACTGGTGCCATCAACCGAACCGAGGTTTTCGCGTATCGCGTCGGGGATGGCGTCGAAGTCATCGCTGGTCAGCTGCCAACCCAGGATTGGGCGATCCTTGATATAGGCTTCGGGCGCCGGGTTATGCTGGCTGACACGTTCAGAAATCATGGTTTGTGTCTGGACGTCATCGGCCTGCGCAATAGCCGGTATTGCGGCAAGGATGGCGGCAAACAGAATTTGGCGGAGCGGGCGAGATGGATTGTTCATATCGGTCCTCATTTACCATGTTGAAAAATCTATTGGTCTCGTGAGTTATACGCCCAGTGTAACATTCTTACCTGTGTATTCCGATTTGAATTCAGCAAGATATGTGGCCGCAGAATATGCATCCCTAGGCGGGCAAATAGAAAGGATGCTGATGACGACCCGTTATGAAGGCCGCGTTCTGCGTGTTTTGGCCCACGTTCATGATAATCTGACTGAAAACCTGCCGCTGAAATTGCTCAGTTCGGGTATAGAACCGGGTAGAGCGAGCCGACGAGCAAAGCCGCCATTGTCCAGTTGAACACCATCAACCGGCGTGGGTTCGTCAGGATGCGCGCCATTTGCTGACCCAAAACGGTCCATGTGCTGACCGAGGGCAGGTTGACTGCTCCGAAAACAAGGGCCACCACAATGATCGCCTGAAGGGTCTGATCAGGTGTGTAGGCGGTTGTGGCTGTCAGGGCCATGGCCCAGGCCTTTGGGTTGACCCACTGAAAGGCTGCTGCCTGCAGGAATGTCATCGGCGTGCCTGTCGTGTTTTGCCCCTTCGCCGGGGCGGCATGTGCGATTTTCCAAGCAAGGAACAGAAGATATGCAACAGAGGCGAATTTCAGCACCGTGTAGCTGATCGGATATCTGTCGAATAGCTGCACCAGCCCGGTGCCGACCAATAGCACCATGAAGGTAAACCCAAGCCCGATCCCCAGCATGTGCGGGATGCTCTTGCGAAATCCGAAATTGGCCCCAGACGCCATCAGCATCAGGTTGTTGGGTCCAGGTGTAATGGACGAGACAAAAGCAAAGGCGATCAGGGCCAGAAGGATATCGTAGGTCATAAGTTGGATAATTGCTGCAAACCGAACAAATGAAATTGCGTTTTAATGCGCGATCTCGTTAATATCACAATCAATGGCGAAAATTGACCACATAAATCAGCAAATATTGCGAGAACTTTCGCAAGACGGCCGCATCAGTAATCTGGATCTGGCGGACCGGGTGGGATTGTCTCCTTCTGCCTGCCTGCGCCGCGTGCAGGAGCTGGAGCATTCGGGTGTAATCTCGGGCTACCGCGCAGTCCTGAACCCAACCGAGATTGGTGTCGGATTCGTCGCCTATATCGGCGTTGGGCTGGGTGAACACACCAAAGCCGCACAGGAAGGGTTCGAACGCGCCCTTCAACGTGTGCCGGAAGTGGTCGAATGCCACAATATAACGGGGACCATCGAATACCTGTTGCGCGTGGAATGCGCGGACTTACCGTCGTACAAGACATTCCACACCGAAGTTCTGGGAACACTGCCGCATGTGACGTCGATCACGTCTTATGTGGTGATGGATTCGCCCAAAGATATGCGCGCCTGACGTTGGAATTGTGATCTTCAACCGGCTTGCCGGGTGAATTTTCACAGCCTAGTGTCTTCTCAAGGACCTGATCGAAGGGGAACAACCCCAACAGGCCACACACAGGGAGAAGATAATGAAATTTGTTCGCATTGGAGCGCTGATAGCAGCTGCGGCGTTTATCGCCAGTTCAGCAGTGGCCGCGCCGCTCAAATTGCAGCCCGCCAGTCCGCAACCCAGTCCAAAAGCGGGATTGAATGTAAAATATGTGGGAACTGGTACTCAGCGCAAAATCCGCAATCTCACTCATGCCAAGCAGTTATTGCCTAAGGCCCAGCCGGGGCAGCCGCTGATCGGTTTGGATTATAGGGATACAAACGAGGGCGAGGATGTTTTGACATTCGACCACCACTATAATGTCGCTGCAGAAATCACCGGTTACATGCGCTTTGACTCACCGGGCGTTTACGAGTTGGAGACATGGTCAAACGATGGAATCGATGCCTGGGTCGGCGGGCAGCAGATCGGCAAAGTCAATAGTATTCAGGGGTGTGAGGCCAATCAACGAACTGAAGTAGAGGTGCCGAAGGCGGGCTGGTATCCGCTGAAGATAATCTATTTTCAGAAGCTCGGTACATCTTGCCTGATGATGAAGTCAGGAAAAAAGGGTGAGCGTTTTACATGGACGCCTAACGACGTCTTTGGCCGGTAGGCCCCAATAAGGCGCCCCTAAGGGCGCCTTATTCAATTAGATCAGCTCGCGGCGATCAATTCGGCCTGCGCCACGATCACCTCGGCCTGTTTGATCGAGGCGATGTCGACCAGACGGCCTTTGTAAACAGTTGCGCCTTCGCCATTGGCTTTGGCCTGCTCCATCGCAGCCAGGATTTCGCGTGCCTCGGACACGGCTTCGTCCGACGGGGTGAAGACCAGGTTGGCCAACGCGATCTGCTTGGGGTGGATCGCCCATTTACCAACCATGCCCAAGGTAGCCGAACGTTTCGCTTGCGCGATGTAACCTTCGTCGTCTGAGAAGTCGCCAAAGGGTCCGTCCACGGGCAGAACGCCATGTGTCCGGCATGCCGCAACAATGGCAGCCTGCGCCCAATGCCACGGATCGGACCAATGCTTTTCGCCTTCGCGCAGCATGTAATAGTTTTCTTGCGTGCCGCCGATACCGGTGGTCTGCATCCCCATCGAGGCTGCAAAATCTGCTGCACCCAGGCTCATCGCTTGCATGCGTGGAGACGAGGCCGCGATCTCTTCGACATGCGCAACGCCAGCCGCAGATTCGATGATGACCTCAAAGCTGACGGGTTTTGTACGGCCCTTGGCGCGCTCGATGGCGGTGACCAGCGCGTCTACGGCGTAGACATCTGCCGCGCAGCCGACCTTGGGGATCATGATCTGATCCAGCCGGTCGCCGGCCTGTTCCAGCAGGTCCACCACATCGCGGTACCAATAGGGCGTGTCCAGCCCGTTGATGCGCACGGACATGTATTTGTTGCCCCAATCGACGGTGTTCAGCGCTTCGATCACATTTGCGCGCGCGGCGTCCTTGTCCGACGGCGCGACCGAGTCCTCAAGGTCGAGGTTGATTACGTCAGCGGCCGACGCGGCCATTTTCGGGAACAGCTTGGTGTTTGATCCCGGTCCGAACAACTGGCAACGGTTGGGGCGCGCGGGGGCGGCGGGTTGGATGCGAAAGCTCATCTGGACCTCGTGCGAGAAAGGAAATTACGATTTTCTTGCCTCATGAGGTATTAAATTGCGCAAGCCATAGCAAGCATCTTTGTGCAGGTGCGGCAATGCAATCGCAGCAATTGCCGCAATGCTGGGTCAAAACAGCGATTAAAGTTTAATCGCTTTAAAAACTTGAAAAATTAGTGCGCCACTTAAAGGAATGGCGCAAAAATTTCCCACGTGACGGGGCGTTGTCAGGCGAAAACGCGAAACACTCGTGGAAATCGTCCCCTAGATTGCGCCAGAATCAAAGGAGTGAACCGCAATGATCGAGACACCGTACCTGCTGTTTTTGGGCGATGCGCCCGACCAATTGGCGGCCAAAGTGGCAGTTGGCATTAAGGACTGGCGTCCTGAAAATGCCGTCGGCCAGTACCGTATGGAAGGTTGTAAGGCTGATTTGGGCCTGACCGACATGTCCCTGACCGAAGCGAAAGAAGCCGGCGCCAAGACGCTGGTCATCGGCGTGGCCAACCGTGGCGGCGTGATCAGCCAGGAATGGAAGAAAGTTCTGGTGATGGCGCTCGAGGAAGGATTTGACCTCGCCTCGGGCCTGCACAACCTGTTGTGTGACGAACCCGATCTGGTTGCCGTTGCCGAGGCCACTGGCCGCAAGCTGCACGATGTTCGTGTGCCATCGGTCGAGTATCCGATTGCAAATGGTATCAAGCGCAAAGGTAAGCGCTGCCTGGCCGTTGGCACCGATTGCTCGGTCGGTAAGATGTATACTGCGATGGCAATGGATGCCGAAATGCGCGAGCGCGGCATGAAGTCGACCTTCCGCGCAACCGGTCAGACCGGCATCCTGATCACCGGGGACGGCGTGCCATTGGACGCGGTCATCGCGGATTTCATGGCGGGTTCGGTCGAATGGCTGACACCTGACAATGATGATGACCACTGGGATCTGATCGAAGGGCAGGGGTCGCTGTTCCACGTGTCTTATTCCGGTGTGACCATGGCGCTGATCCACGGCGGCCAGCCCGATGCGCTGATCCTGAGCCACGAACCGACCCGAGAGCATATGCGCGGGCTGCCGACCTATCAGTTGCCGACACTGGAAGCGCTGCGCGACACGGCGCTGGCACTGGCAAAGGTCGCGAATCCGGCATGTGAGGTCGTTGGGGTTTCGGTTAACACCCAGCATATGTCCGAAGAGGACGCCACCGCATACCTGGCCAAGGTTGAGGCGGAAATGGGCCTGCCTGCGACTGACCCGTTCCGCTTTGGTTCGGGTAAGCTGGTGGATGCGCTGGCCGCACTGTGATCTAAGCGGCGCGTCGGAGGCGGGCTTGTCCGCCTTCGGCGAGAGTATTTTGAAAAAGATGAAGGAGCTGGCGCGTGCAGGTAGAAGTTTCTCGTGACATGTTTCGGCTGGCGCAGGTTTTTACGATCTCGCGTGGGTCTCGGACCGAGGCCAGGGTGCTGACGGTTCGGATTTCTGACGGTACCCATCAGGGGTGGGGCGAATGCGTGCCCTATGCCAGGTATGATGAAACGCTGGATTCGGTCGAGGCCGAGATCGCAGCTTTGCCTGCTGAATTTACCCGCGACAGCCTGATGGACCTTTTGCCTGCAGGCGCGGCGCGGAATGCGGTGGACTGCGCCCTTTGGGATCTGGAGGCAAAACGCGCCGGAAAGCGCGCCTGGGATCTGGCCGGGCTGCCAGTTCCGGGACCAGAGATCACTGCGTATACACTGTCGCTCGATACGCCGGAAAAGATGCAGGCACAGGCTGCCGTCAACGCGCATCGGCCCTTGTTGAAGATCAAGCTGGGAACGCCGGATGACATGCCCCGGCTGGAGGCCGTGCGCGCAGGTGCACCAGATGCCACGATCATCGTCGATGCAAACGAAGGCTGGTCCGCTGGTGTTTACGCGGACCTTGCCCCGCATCTGGTGCGATTGGGTGTGGCCCTGGTCGAGCAGCCTTTGCCCGCCGGTGAAGATGACGCGCTGATCGGGATGGAGCGCCCCGTGCCGGTGTGTGCCGATGAGTCCTGTCATGATCGCACAAGCCTGCCTGCACTCAAGGGCAAGTACGATGTGGTCAACATCAAGCTCGACAAAACGGGCGGCCTGACAGAGGCGCTGGCCCTGCGGGAACAGGCGCTTGCTGAAGGCTATCGCGTGATGGTCGGATGCATGGTCGGAAGCTCTTTGGCTATGGCACCTGCGACACTGTTGGCACAGGGCGCAATGGTAACAGACCTTGACGGCCCGCTTCTGCTGGCCGAAGACCGCGACAACCCGCTGATTTTTGATGATGCCGGAGTGCACCCGCCCAAAGCGGACCTCTGGGGCTGAGGAGACAAGACATGACCCGCACCGTTTATGTAAATGGCGAATATCTGCCTGAGACCGAGGCCAAAGTATCCATCTTTGACCGTGGTTTTCTGTTTGCAGATGCCGTCTATGAGGTCACCAGTGTTCTGGATGGAAAGCTGATCGATTTCGAAGGTCACGCAGTACGCCTCAAACGGTCTCTGGATGAGCTGGAGATGGCTGAGCCCTGCACAAAGGATGAGTTGCTGGAAATTCATCGCAAGCTGGTAGAGCTGAACGGCATCGAAGAAGGGCTGGTCTATCTGCAGGTCAGCCGCGGTTCGGATGGCGACCGCGATTTTGTATTCCCGCCCGCAGATACCAAGCCCAGCCTTGTGCTGTTCACTCAAAACAAGCCCGGCTTGGCCGATAGCCCAGCCGCCAAGAAGGGCGCCAAGATCATCTCGATCGAAGACATCCGCTGGGGCCGCCGCGACATCAAGACCGTTCAGCTGCTGTACCCGTCGATGGGCAAGATGATGGCCAAGAAGGCAGGCTGTGACGATGCGTGGTTGATTGAGGACGGCTATGTGACCGAAGGCACCAGCAACAACGCCTACTACGTAAAGGACGGCAAGATCGTCACCCGCCCGCTTTCGAACGACATTCTGCACGGCATCACCCGCAAGGCCGTCCTGCGTATGGCCGCCGAGGCGCAGATGGAAGTGGAAGAACGCCTGTTCACCATTGATGAGGCGAAGGAAGCGGATGAGGCTTTTACAACTTCGGCCAGTGCGTTTGTCATGCCCGTGGTTGAGATTGACGGGGTTACGCTGGGCGACGGTACGCCGGGGCCAATCGCCAAGCGTTTGCGAGAGATTTATCTGGACGAAAGCCGCAAGGTCGCAATCTAAACAAAAGGCCCGCCAGGTTGGCGGGCCTCTTTCGTTTTGGGCGTCAGCCCTTATTCGTCACATTCTCTTCGAACGCGACCTTGAAGGCGGCCTGCTTCTCCGGGCTGGCGTCGGTCTGGTAGTTGGCTTTCCATTCATCCATGGTCATGCCATAGAAAATTTGACGGGCTTCATCCTTGCCCATCTCGATGCCTTTTTCATTGGCGGCTTCCTGATACCATCGCGACAGGCAGTTGCGGCAGAACCCGGCCAGATTCATCATGTCGATGTTCTGCACATCGGTGCGGTCCTCCATCAGATGCTGTTGCAAGCGACGGAATGCGGCTGCCTGAAGTTCTATTTCGGTTTGCTTGTCCATGGTCTGGCTCCGGATGACAGAAATACGTGCTGTAAATGACCTAGCGGCCAAAGGGCGATGTTTCAACGATCAGCGTATCAGGCCAGTTTCAATGCCAGCCAAGGAGTGATGCAGAAGATCAGTGTCAAAATCTTGTAGTTGGCCAGATACCGGAAATATGCCCGTTTCACTGCGGGGCGCTCCATCTGGAACATCTTGCCATGAATGCCTGCGATCCAATCCTGCAAGAGCAAGATCATCACCGTGGTGAACAGCAGAACCGCGATGTTAAGCACAGCCATCCAGCCAAAGACGGACGTTAGAAACTCCTGAGTCATTGTGGCCTCCTTTCCCAATAATATGGGGTCTGGGGCGGGTTCTCACAATGACGTGAGGGCTTTTGTCACAAGCCGCTTTCGCCCAGTGCGTCCTGCAAGATAGGAGCTAGCCGCTCGGCCCATTCTCGCTGTCCCGCGTGTTCGGCAATCAGGTCATTGCGCAGCTCGATCAGTGCGTTGGGGCGCCCAAAACTGGTACAGTGTTTGTCAATGGCATCACCGGGCAGCACGCCGGTATAGGGTTCATTAACGCCGACGCAAAGGTCACCCTCGGCCTCTAGACGGTTGATCAACGGGCCCGAGAATCGTTCGTCCGGAGTATGCAAAACCCCGACATGCCAGGGGCGGGGATCACGACCCCTTAGTTGCCGCGTGAACGAGTGCATCGACACGATCACTGCATGCGGCAACGCGGCCATCTGCGCCAGCGCGTCATGATACGGGCGATAGCACATGTTCAACCGCCGTTCTCGTTCTGCCGCATCGGCGTGCCGGTTGCCGGGAATGATCGACCCGTCATAGAGCTTCATCAACAGGGTCGGATCATCTTCGCCGCGGTTCGGATCAATCACGAGGCGGGAAAAATTGGCTGCGATCACGGGCGCATTCAAAAGCTCACCCAGATGCTTTGACACCTCGTAGGCACCTACATCATAAGCGATGTGGCGTTCCATATCTTCACGAGGCAGGCCAAGGTCGCCACCGTGGATGTCGGGCGGAACCAAGTTGGATGCGTGGTCGCATGTGATCAGCCAACGCGAGGGCCGATCCGCGCCGTGGATAAAAAACGGGGAATACGTCATAAGCCTGTCATCTAGTTTGTCGCAGGTTTAGGGCAGTTGCTTTGAAAAGGGAATTGCGCAATAAGCAGGCGGAGCAATGTTTGCGGTAACATTTGCGCAGAATCAAGAGAAGACGTTAGGAGAGCCAGACCAATGCGACGCCTGAGAAATGTGAAAATCGTGGCGACGCTGGGACCGGCGTCAAATGACTATGACATGATCCGCGCGCTGTACGAGGCAGGCGCAGACGTCTTCCGCCTGAATATGAGTCACGGCAGCCATGATGAGATCCGCGAACGCCACCGGATCATCCGACAGATTGAAAAAGATCTGGACAGGCCAATCGCAATTCTGGCTGACCTTCAAGGACCCAAGTTGCGTGTCGGGGTGTTCGCCAACGACGCAGAAGAACTTGAAGAAGGCGCGGCCTTCCGTCTGGACTTGGACCCTGCGCCCGGAGATATCAACCGCGTTTGCCTGCCGCATCCCGAGATTTTTGCCGCGTTGGAGCCGGGTGCGCGCCTTCTGGTCAACGACGGCAAAATCCGCCTGACCGTGCAGGACTGTGGCCAGGATTTCGCTAATTGCACCGTTGAGGTCGGCGGTTCGATCTCGAACCGCAAAGGTGTGAACGTTCCTGATGTGGTGCTGCCCCTGGCCGCCTTGTCGGCCAAGGACCGTGATGATCTGGAGTTTGTCTGCCAACTGGGCGTGGATTGGCTGGCGCTCAGCTTTGTGCAGCGCGCCAAGGACGTGTTTGAGGCTCGCGCGCTGGCAGATGGGCGTGCATCCATCCTGTCGAAGATCGAAAAGCCTGCAGCGGTCGAGGCATTCGACGATATTCTGGATGCCTCTGATGGGATCATGGTCGCGCGCGGCGATCTGGGTGTCGAGCTTCCGGTGTCGGCGGTGCCCCCGATCCAGAAACGACTGGTCCGCAAATGCCGTGGGGCGGCTAAGCCTGTGATCGTGGCCACTCAGATGTTGGAAAGCATGATTGAAAGCCCGATGCCAACCCGGGCCGAGGTCTCGGATGTGGCGACAGCAATCTACGAAGGCACGGATGCGATCATGCTCAGCGCGGAATCCGCTGCGGGTACGTACCCAATCGAGGCCGTGCAAACCATGAACAAGGTTGCAATCGAGGTCGAAGCCGACCCGACCTACACGCAGATTATCGCAGCGTCCCGGACGGCAAAGGGGACTACTATTGCCGATGGTATCGTTGCTGCCGCGCGCGAGATTGCAGAAAAAACAGATATCAAGGCGATTTGCTGTTTTACCCAAAGCGGCACCACCGCGCTGCTGACCGCCCGCGAACGTCCAGGCGTTCCGATCATCGCGATGACGCCTGCCACGGGAACCGCGCGGCGTCTGTGTCTGAGCTGGGGCTGTCATTGCGTGATGACGCCCGAGCTTGAGCGGTTCAAAGGCGCTGTCGTCAACGCGGCCCGTGCGGCCCGTGCCGGTGGGTTCGCATCCGAAGCCGATCAGATCGTGGTGACTGCTGGCGTGCCTTTCAACGTACCGGGAACGACCAATATTTTGCGCATCGCACCCTGTGATGAACGGCTGATCTATAACACCGATCCCGGCTGATGACAGCAATGCCGGGCTCGGTGAAACATAGTATCAAACCGATACGCCTAAATTTTAGGCGGAAAAGTAACAACAATTTCAACAATATAGCGAATTATTGCTTGCGCCCATAAGATAACTCTCTGTTTTTTGGGGTTTTTCCGGGATACTCGGGCGCATGGGCGGTCCACTTAATAAGTTCCAGGTTCCGGCTGCCCTGCCGGGGGCACGGGTCCCGGCATAACCAAAATTATTGGAGGAACGTCATGACAACGAAAATTGTCATTGGACTGGACGGGACAGAAACCGGAGAACGCGCCATCGCCTTTGCCAAGGATCTGGCTGGCCGAATTGGCACGTGTGAATTGCTGGTTGTTTATGTCATCGAATGGTCCCCATTTACTTTTCAAACCCCAGAAGAGAACGCATTGCGGCACAAGCGGCGTGAAGAAGAAATCGAACTTGCGACGAACCGGATTGTTACCCCGGCTGTCGAGGCTCTGACCGCAGATGGTTACACAGTGCAGGGCATCGTGCGTCATGGCGACGTGGCCGAAACTCTGAACGCAATCACCGTCGAGAATGGCGGTTCGCAGATCATCGTCGGGCGCGCCTCGGCCGATGGATTCAAGAAACGCTTGTTTGGCAGCTCGACCCAAAATCTGGTCATGCACGCCGATGTGCCAGTCACTGTTGTGAACTGACGGGAGGGATGAGAATGACTATGTTGAAGCATCTCTGGCTGGCTGTAATCGCCGCCCTGATCGCCGCTCCTGCGATGGCGCAAGAGGCGCCCGGGCTGGACGACAAGATCAATCAGGCATTTGCCGATTTTACCGGGCCATTTGTCAGCTTTATTTTTGCGCCGTTTCCGGGAACCAGTTTCCCGTGGATCGTGGGTTGGCTGGTCGTCGCGGCGACTGTTTTCACGCTGTACTTTGCCTTTGTGCAGCTGCGGTTCTTTGGCCACGCGATCAGCCTTGTGAAAGGCGACTACTCCGATCCCAATGACGCGGGTGAGGTCAGCCACTTTCAGGCTCTGGCTACGGCACTGTCGGGGACAGTTGGTCTTGGTAACATCGCCGGTGTGGCGGTCGCCGTAGGCATTGGCGGACCGGGAGCCACCTTCTGGATGATTGTCGCGGGCCTGTTAGGCATGGCGTCGAAATTCACCGAATGTACGTTGGGTGTGAAATACCGTAACGAATACGAAGATGGCACCGTTTCCGGTGGCCCAATGTACTATATGTCCAAGGGCTTTGACGAGCTGGGCCTGCCTGGAGGCAAGATTCTGGCCGTCCTGTTCTCGATCTTCTGTATTCTGGGCGCGCTGGGCGGGGGCAATATGTTCCAAGCCAATCAGGCTCACCAACAGATTGCGGGCATCACGGGCGACTATCCCGGATGGATCACAGGGGTTGTCTTTGCAATCATCGTGTTCCTTGTCATTGTGGGCGGCCTGAAATCCATCGCACGGGTGACCGAAAAGGTCGTTCCGTTCATGGGCATCCTATATGTGGCCGCGGCATTGGTGATTATCATCATGAATGCTGATCAAATCGGCTGGGCGTTCGGCCAGATTTTCGCAGGTGCCTTCACCGGCCTCGGCGTCGCTGGTGGTATGGTCGGGGCGCTGATCCAGGGCTTCCGGCGTGCCGCGTTTTCGAACGAAGCGGGCGTGGGTTCTGCGGCGATTGCGCACTCGGCTGTTCGGACCAAGGAGCCGATCACCGAAGGCTTTGTCTCGCTGCTTGAGCCGTTCATCGACACGGTCGTGATCTGTACGATGACGGCGCTGGTGATCATCATCACCCAGCAGTTGATCGTCGATCCGGAAACCGGCAAATATATGCTGAACGAAGCGGGTAATGCCATTGCAACTGTGGACGGCAACTCGGGCGTCAGCCTGACCTCTGCTGCCTTTGGTAGTGCCTTCAGCTGGTTCCCATATGTACTGGCGATTGCGGTGGTCTTGTTTGCCTTCTCGACCATGATCAGCTGGTCCTACTATGGCCTCAAGGCCTGGACCTACCTGTTCGGGGAAGGCCACACCAAGGAACTGATCTTCAAGGTCATCTTCTGCATTTTCGTTATCATCGGGGCTGCGGCCAATCTTGGTCCGGTCATCGACTTCTCGGACGCGGCGATCTTTGCGATGGCGGTCGTGAACGTCTTTGCACTCTACTTCCTGATGAAAGTGGTACGTGAAGAACTGGCCAGCTATGCGAGCCGACTGAAGACCGGCGAAATCCGCAAATTCGAACACTAAATCAAACCATCGGGGCGACCTTGGTCGCCCCGGTGCCTGATCAGGCTGTAAAAAGCGCAGATTCTGGTCCAAAACCCCTTGCCAGTATGACCGAACTTGCGTAAACGGCGCTTCTGATCGCGTGACCGGCCGAGATGGCATGCCGAGTCGCGTCTGAAACCGAACCCCGAAAGGAGACGGAAATGCCTAAGATGAAGACAAAGTCGAGCGCCAAAAAGCGCTTTAAGGTGACTGCGACCGGTAAGGTCCTTGCTGGCCAAGCCGGTAAACGTCACGGCATGATCAAGCGGACCAAAAAGTTCATCCGCGACGCCCGTGGCAACACCACCCTGTCCGCCCCCGACGCCAAGATCGTCAAGGGCTACATGCCCTACGACCGCTAAGAGGAGATTAAGAGATGTCCCGCGTTAAAGGTGGAACCGTAACTCACGCCCGTCACAAGAAGGTTATCAAGGCCGCCAAAGGTTACTATGGCCGCCGCAAGAGCACCTTCAAGGTTGCCCGTCAGGCCGTCGATAAGGCGAACCAATATGCAACCCGCGACCGTAAGAACCGCAAGCGCAACTTCCGCGCGCTGTGGATCCAGCGTATCAACGCTGCTGTCCGTTCGCATGACGAAGCACTGACATATTCCCGCTTCATCAACGGCCTGACCTTGGCCGGTATCGAAGTGGACCGCAAAGTTCTGGCCGACTTGGCCGTGCACGAACCGGAAGCGTTCGGCACGATCGTCGCCAAAGCTCAGGCCGCTCTGGCTGCTTGATCCTCTTTCGAGAGACAGTGAATGAAGGGCCGTCCCGTTTGGGGCGGCCTTTTTCATTGATAGCCGAAAGTGAACTCAGCAACACTTCGGCAAACTAAAGCACACAACGTCCATGGTGATGCTCGGATAGATTATTCCTGCGCTGGTGGTACTGCCCGTTGATAAAGATGCCACGTGGCGTGGCCAAGGATCGGCAGGGTGAAGATCAGGCCCAGAAATGCCGGAACCAGCGACAACAGCATCGTAACCGAGATGATCGCAGCCCAAGTGAGCATGACACCCGGGCTTTCCGCGACGACGCGCAGAGAAGTCAACATGGCGGAAACAAAATTGGTTTCCCGGTCAAGCAACATGGGCATGGCAATGACGGTGACCGAAAAAAGGACCGCCGACAGAAATGCGCCGACGCAGGTGCCAATGGCAAGGAAAGCCCAGCCCTGAGGCGTGAAGAATACGATATTCAAGAACCCTTCAAAATCCGAAAATGATGCGTTTTGCAGGGTGATCGCAAGCCAAAGCCGGATCTGGTAAATCCAAACCCAGAAAATGAACAGGGTGACAAAGGCCATCCATCCCATTTCGCGTTTGCGTTGATTGGCCATCACGGTCAAGATTTCTGACCAGCCGAACCTCTCTCCGTTCTGCAACCGACGGGACATTTCATATAGCCCGGCCGCAGCGAAAGGCGCGACCAGCGGGAATCCAACAATGGCGGGAATGATCATCCAGATCTTTCCAAGCCAGACCAGACTCCAAACCATCAGGATTCCGAAAACCGCATAGAACAAGCCGAAGAAGCAGCTCATGAAGGGGCGCGCCAGAAAGTCGGAAAACCCTGCCTTCAGCGATGCGGTGATATCACTTGTCGTTACCCTATTGATTTGGGGCATAGCCGCTTGTTGCGGCGTCAGGTTGTCCGGTGGTGTGGACCCTGTAGCTTTGGATGCCATGACACACTCCTCTCAAAGAATGGTGTCGCGCTGGGTGGTCTGCCAACTTGCTAAGTGGTGAAGCAGACATCCTTCCTGATTCAAGTCTGCATCAGTGGAGGCATAACGGCAAGAGATAGGATGGCGGCCAAACTTTGGCTGGCGTGTTTCGCTAATTTTTAGCGGAGCCATAAGCCTATTTGCTTGGGTCTTTCTTTACCAACTGCGCTGCAAACGCCACGCCGGTTCCCGGACCGGCATAGGTGACCATGATCACGTCATCCAGGTAGACTCCGTTGAAAATCCCCGCCGAGACGTCTTCGCCCGAGATCCCAGCCTCGGCCAGAACAAAGCGGGTGGGGTCGTCCAGACTGAAAGTGCCCATAGCTTCTTCTACGACCCACTCTTCATCGCCGATACGCCGCCAGCGGTTGGTGGCAGTGATGAGATTGCCGTCCAGTTTGGTGACTTCCAGCTCCATCTCGGTTTTCAGCAGACCTTTCCCGTGATTTGGGTTCGATTTGGCGAAGGCCACCAGATAGGTGCCGTGCCAGGTGCCGACGATCTGGGGAAAGCCGCTGCCTTCATCAGCGCTGGAAGGGGTGGTGACCGCAAGGGTGGCCACGGCGGCGAGGCTTCGGATGAGCTTGAGTACCATTGGACACGTCTCCTGCATGGGGTGTGATAACTACAGGGTACTGGAGTAGACGCATTTGACAAACCCGTATGCGTAAACACAAAAAAACCGGCGCGGGTGGCGCGCCGGTTTAAGTTCATCTGCCGTAATTGCGTGAGTGGTGGCAGATGTATTCAGTTAGGTTCAGCCGAATACACGACCCAGTGCGCCGTCGACCGCGTCGGTGATCTGGTCGATGTCGTCTGCGGTTGCAATCAGAGCAGGCGAGAAGCACAGCGTGTTGTTGCGGCTGGGGATCGAACGGTTGGTGGCCCCGATGATGACGCCTTGCGCCATACAGTCGGCAACAACCGCCTGAACCTTTTTCTCGTCCATTGGCTCTTTGGTGACCCGATCTGCGACTAGTTCAGCACCCAGGAACAGACCCTTGCCGCGCACGTCGCCGATGACTTCGTGCTTTTCCATCAGCGCCTGCAGGTTGCCCAACATGCGGTCGCCCATATCAATACAGTTTTGCAGCAGGTTCTCGTCTTCGATGATGCGCATGTTTTCGATCGCAGCGGCCGGACCGGCGGTGCAGCCACCAAAGGTCGAGATGTCGCGGAAATAGCTCATCGGGTCCGACATGTCGTCTTTGAACATGTCAAAGACTTCCTCGGTGGTAACCATTACGGCAATCGCCGCGTAGCCCGAGGCAACGCCTTTGGCCATGGTCACGAAGTCAGGCTTGATGCCGTATTGCTGATAGCCGAACCAGGTTCCGGTACGGCCCACGCCGCAGACAACTTCGTCGATATGCAGCAAGATGTCGTACTTTTTGCAGATTTCCTGCACGCGTTCCCAATACCCTTCGGGCGCTTCGATGACGCCACCACCGGCGGTCACAGGCTCAAGGCACAGGGCACCAACGGTTTCGGGGCCTTCGCGCAGGATCACCTCTTCGATCTGATCCGCGGCCCAGACGCCAAAGTTCTTTTCAGGCGCGCCGTCCAGCTCGTGCTTGCGGTATTCCATGCAGTGGGGAACGCGGACGAAATCGGGCGCGAAGGGGCCGTACTGAGCCGTACGCTCGTCCTGACCGCCTGCAGACATGGTTGCCAGGGTCGAGCCGTGATAGTCGCGGTCACGGTACAGAATCTTAGTTTTCTTGCCGCCGTAGCGCTTGTGCGCGATCTGGCGAACCATCTTGAACACCTTCTCGTTCGCCTCAGAGCCGGAGTTGGTGTAATAGACCCGGCTCATGCCCGGCATTTTTTCAATCAGCATTTTAGCAAAGATCGAACCGGGGATAGACCCTGCGGTATTGGCGAAATAGCACAGCTTCATCAGCTGGTCATGAACCGCCTTACAAATCGATTCGCGGCCATAGCCGACGTTTACGGTCCAGACGCCGCCGGACACAGCATCAAGGTGTTCTTTGCCATTCTGGTCCCAGACGCGCATGCCTTTGCCTTCGACAATGATCTTGGGATCATTGGTTTCCAATGGCTTATGCTGCAGCAGGTGGTGCCAGATATGGGCGCGGTCGGCCTCGACCACGTGGGAGAGATCGTTTTCGTTGAACGTGCCGTCCATGACATGTCCTTTCAGAATGACTGGGGCGCGGGTTGCCAAAAATGGGCTTTCCCGGCTTTGTGTTTCGATGGCTCAGATCACCGCGAAAGCTCTGTCGGAGATAGGGCCAGATTGCACCATCCCGTAATTCCAGTCCATGGCCGCGCCGTATTTTTACGGGTTTGTCAGAGGATCAACTTTGTGCTCAATTCGCCGAAATGGACGAGGGAGGGTTAGTAAATGACACAAGCCAGCATCTATGAGCGTCATTTGGACAAGTGCCGGGCAAACTATACTCCGCTGTCACCGCTGAGTTTTATCGAGCGGACGGCGCAGATTTATCCGGATTACCCTTCGGTGGTATTCGGCGCGCGCCGCAATACATGGGCTGAAACCTATGCCCGCTGCCGCCGGCTGGCAGGCGCATTGTCCGCACGCGGAATCAGCACGGGCGACACGGTTTCAATTATCGCGGCCAACATTCCGGAAATGTATGAGGCGCATTTTGGCGTGCCGATGGCAGGTGCTGTTCTGAATGCCATCAACACCCGATTGGACGCACCGATCATTGCCTTCATTCTGAATCACGCAGAATCCAAAGTCCTTCTGGTCGATCCCGAGTTCTCAGGCGTGGTCAAAGAGGCGCTGGAACAGGTGGATCACAATGTACTGATCGTCGATATTGAGGACCCGAGCTTTGACGGTGGTGAGAAACTGGGCGGCGTAACCTACGACGCCTTGCTGGCCGAGGGCGACCCTGAATTCAACTGGTCACTACCCAATGACGAGTGGGACGCGATCACGCTGAACTACACGTCAGGTACGACCGGGAATCCGAAAGGTGTCGTGTATCACCACCGAGGGGCCGCGCTGAATGCACAGTCGGACCTGCTGGACTGGAATATGCCAAAGCACTCGGTCTATCTGTGGACCCTGCCGATGTTCCACTGCAACGGCTGGTGTTTCCCCTGGGCGATGGCCGCCAATGCGGGTGTTTCCGTCTGCCTGCGGGCCGTGCGGGACGAACCGATTTATGCGGCGTTCAGGGATGAGAAAGTCACGCATTTCTGCGGCGCGCCGATCGTTCTGAACATGCTTGCCAATGCGCCTGAACACCTCAAGGATTTCGATCATGAGATTAAGGTGATGACCGCCGGCGCACCGCCGCCCGCCGCTGTGATCGAAAGCATGGAAAATATGGGCGTTGAGGTTACCCATGTCTATGGATTGACTGAAACTTATGGTCCGTCGGTTGTCTGCGCCTGGAAGGATGAATGGAACGGTAAAGAGGCCGAAGACCGCGCGGCGCTGAAGGTCCGTCAGGGTGTGCGCTATACGGCCCTGTCGGGGCTGATGGTTGCGGATCCGGACACGCTGGAACCTGTGCCTGCCGATGGTGAGACGATGGGTGAGATTTTCATGCAAGGAAACGTTGTCATGAAAGGCTACCTCAAGAACGCCGAAGCCACAGATAAGGCATTCCGGGGTGGATGGTTTGCCTCTGGCGATCTTGGGGTGATGCATCCGGACGGCTACATTGCGCTTAAGGACCGGTCGAAAGACATCATCATTTCGGGTGGTGAGAATATCTCATCCGTCGAGGTTGAGGATATCCTTTACAAGCACCCGGCGGTGATGGAGGCAGCCGTGGTCGCGCGCCCGGATGACAAATGGGGCGAAACGCCCTGTGCGTTCATCGAGCTGAAGCCCAATGCGCAGGCGACCGAGGTCGATATCATCGCATTCTGCCGGGATAATATGGCTCATTTCAAGGCCCCCAAGACCGTGGTGTTTGGCCCCTTGCCCAAGACCTCGACTGGAAAAATTCAGAAGTTCAAACTACGGGATCAGGCGCGGGCGCTGACTTAAGTGCTCACCTTGTCAAAGATCGACAGATCAAGAACCAGCATTTCACCCATCCAGATGGCCCGGTCCCGATGATCCGCCAGATGGTCGCCGGTTTCGGGGTGGGTGAAGATGGTCAGGCCCTGTCGGTTCAGCATTAGCCAAGGCATGACTTGATCGAACGCGTCCGGGCCAAAGCCCAGCTGGCAGCTCCATCGCGGGTGGGGGCCTACATTTTTGGCATGCATGCGCCCCATCTGTACGGGAAACAGATCGGCAACCTCTTCGCAGACCTGCTGGGCAATGGCTTGCGTGTTTGCGTCGAAATAGACATGGGCGTGATAGCCGGTGATCTCTGACATTGGGGCCTCTAGCATACGTTTCGAACAAGATATGGCGCTGCAAATGGTATTGCCACTCGCGCCGTCACACAGGCTCTGTGCGCCAGGTCAAGAGGGTACGTGAAAGTCTGGGTCGGCTGCGGCAAAGGCTGGATGTTCGGCACAAGCGACCTCAGCGCTTAGACTGCGCGGCAAATCCGATAAATCCACGTCCCAACGGCGCGCATTGTACATTTGCGGGACCAGACAAACATCGGCCAACCCAGGCTTGGTTCCGGTGCAATAGGGCGCTTGTTCAAAACCCTCGAGAAGCGCCTCAAAAGCCAGAAGGCCGGGGCGAATGAAATGGCGCATCCAGTCACCGGGCATACCGTCAGCACCATCACTCAGCGCGGTCGCATACTGCGCGACGGACAAGTTGCAGACCGGATGCACATCAACCGCGATGGATTGCGCCAAAGCCAGCGCATGCGCCCGGGCCGCCGGTTCCGGAGGCAACAGTCCAAGGCCGCGAGTTTGGTCAAGATAGTCGATAATGGCCAGAGATTGCGTCAACCGCAGCCCGTCAATCTCGAGCACGGGGACCAGCCCCTGTGGATTACGCGCCAAGTGGTTGTCGGACCTTTGTTCGCCCGCTGCCAGATCAACCGACACTCCGCGATAGGTGATCCCGGCCAGATTCAGCGCGATGCGCACCCTGTAGCTGGCCGAAGACCGCCAAAAGTCATACAACACCACGCCGCTCATCATCGATCTCCTCAGTTCGTCAGGTGTCTTTCAGCGTGGCGGCTTTCAGGGCGCTAGACAATACACTTGCATTGCCGATGTGATTGGCCAGGACCAGAACCAGACGTGCATTCAGGGCGTCACTGTCGGCTTTGACCAGCCCATCATGCGCCGCCACCAAATCGGCATAGAAACCGTCGGCATTTTCCAGATTGGGGGAAAGGATCAGATTGGTCATTTCGTTCACTCCTTACCTGTTGCCCGGCGGATCGCCTGCCGGAACGCGTTTTCTTCGAATGTGTCGCGACGGGCTGCAACGTGTTGGTCAGGCCGGATCAGGTACACCGCACCCGGGGCATCGCCCAGATACCTGCGCTTCAACTCCAAAGTCAGGTCATCCTTGACCGACAGGGCCAGCCGCGTCGCCTGTACGCCGCCCTCTTTGATACTGTCTGGTGCATCCGCATCTATCGTCAGCAGCGTGAATTTCCCGGCCAACTTGGGCAGCAGAAATTCATCACCCAAAGGCGCGTCGGGGCAGGCGGAACCGGGGCGCGTGATCTCTGGCCCGGTCAGGGCATCCGCAGAACTCAGCGATGATCCGGAATATGCGCATGGTGTGCTCAACCGGCCGGAATTGACCAGCGGGCGCGCAAACGCATAGTGCTCGCTGAGGTCCAAAACCGCATCTCGTAAAAGACGCGACATATCGGATTTGGGCGTGATAAATTCCGTCGATAGGGTGGACATGCGTATATTCTCATCCGCGGCTTCGACCCGTTCGCGGTTATAGCTGTCCAGCAAAAGCGCGGGCGCTTCGCCGTCAATAACCATCTTTAGTTTCCAGCACAGGTTGTCTGTGTCCTGCAGACCAGAGTTGGCCCCGCGCGCGCCAAAGGGGCTGACCTGATGAGCGCTGTCGCCTGCAAACAAAACGCGACCATGGCGGAACCGCTCCATCCGACGGCATTGGAACGTGTAGATCGAGACCCATTCAAGTTCGAAATTGATCTCTTCGCCCAGCATCGCCTTAAGCCGGGGGATCACGTTTTCCGGTTGTTTTTCCTGTACGGGGTCGATGTCCCTGCCCAGTTGCAGGTCGATCCGCCACACGTTGTCGGGTTGTTTGTGCAGCAGGGCAGATTGTCCGCGATTGAACGGCGGATCGAACCAGAACCAGCGTTCGGTCGGGAAGTCCGCCTGCATCACCACGTCCGCAATCAGAAAGTTGTCTTCGAATACACGGCCTTCGAAATCCAGGCCGAGCATGCGGCGGGTAGGCGAGTTTGCACCGTCACAGGCAATCAGCCAATCCGCCTCAACGTTATAGGGGCCTTCGGGCGTTTCGACTTCAAGCTTGACGTGATCGTTGTGGGTGCCGACGGCTTCGACCTTGTTCTGGCCGCGAATTTCAATCGGCGCGCCCTTGGCCTGCAATTCCCGTATCCGCTCAACTAGCGCTTTTTCAAAATAGTATTGTTGCAGGTTGATGAAGGCCGGATGCGCATAGCCGGCGTCGGGTTGCAGGTGAAACTCATAGACCTGGCGGTTGTCAAAAAAGACTTTGCCGGCATCCCACAGTACGCCTTTATCGACCAACTTACCCCCGGCGCCCAGACGGTCGGCGATTTCCAGAGACCGCTGTGAAAAGCAGATCGCGCGGCTGCCAAAACTAACCTTGTCATTGTCGTCCAGCACGACGACAGGGACCCCTTTCTGGGCCAGATCAATGGCTGCGGCCAACCCAACCGGGCCGGCACCAATCACGATAACCTTGTGTCGTACCGAGCTTGCCGTGTCCTGATCCGGGCTGCGTTGATAGGCATAGAGTGGAACTTCGAAAATCTTGTTCATGGGCTCTCCCCCGATACTCAGGCGCCGTGGGCGCACTAAATCCCGCCCTCTGGCACGTGTGCGCCAGAAGGCCTTGCCCTATGATTCCACCTATTTCCCCTGTGCAAAACGATCTGGATCAAGTTTGCTCGTCTTCTTCAGCCCTGCAGGGCCTCCCACATCTCCAAGTCGCGCTGGGCGGTCCAGATACGGGGCGTGTCAATGCCGCGGGCTTCGTCATAGGCGCGGGCGACATTGAAAGGCAGGCAATGTTCGTAGATCGCGTAATCGGCGAATTTCGGATCGCACTCTGCGCGCACTGCATCCCATGCCTCTTTCAGAGATCCTCCGCGTGCCGCCACTTTCGCAGCCGGGCGGTAGGTGCTATCGACAAAGTCACGGGTGTTTTCGATCGCTGCATTGACCATGTCCTTGCCGACCAGGGCGTTTCCGCGACCAGGTGCGATGGCATCGACGTCGAACCACTTGATTTCATCCAGCGTATCACCCCAATCGCCGAAATGCCCGTCACCGCAATAACAGGCGGAGTGGTATTCGACGATGTCACCGGTGAACATGACATTCTGGTCGGGTACGTGAATGACGATATCACCTGCGGTGTGGGCGCGGCCCAAATGCATAAGATCGACCCGACGATTACCCAGATAAACCGTCATCGTGTCACTGAATGTGGTGGTGGGCCAGGTCAGGCCGGGGATGCTTTCATGGCCTTCAAACAGGCGGGGGAAACGCTGAAACTCGCTGTCCCAGTCCTCTTGCCCGCGTTCAACGACCATGGCGCGCGCCATGTCCGACATCAGGACCTGCTGCGCACCAAACGCACTGGCACCCAGTACGCGAACCGCGTGGTAGTGGGTCAGCGCAACGTGGGTGATCGGTTTGTCGGTGACGGACCGCACACATTCGATCACCTTGTTGGCCAGGCGCGGAGTCGCCTGCGCTTCGACGATCATGACGCTATCATCGCCGATGATGACGCCGGAATTTGGATCGCCTTCTGCGGTGAAGGCATAAAGGCCCTCGCCGACCTCGGTGAAAGAGATCTTCTTATCCGACATATCCCCCTGGGACGCGAATGCCTTAGCCATGATAAGCTCCTTATCGGGTGTACGGGTTTTTTAGGGCGGGCAGCACGGTCCCGACACAGTCGCCAAACCCGATGGTGTAACCTTTGCCCTTGGCAGCACCTGTCAGGGTCAGTGTGTCACCGTCCTCGATAAAAGTGCGGGTTTCACCGGTATCCAGCGTCAGCGGTTCCTTTCCGCCCCAGCTGAGTTCCAACAGCGAGCCCCGCTCTGGTTTTGTTGGACCGGAAATCGTGCCAGACCCAAGCAGATCGCCCGTGTTCATTGGGCAGCCTGAGGTCGAATGGTGTGCCAGTTGTTGGGCGGCCGAGTAGTACATTTCGTTGTAATTTGTTCGGGCAATGACTGTGGCGCCCCTGCCGTCGGGCTCCATCGTGACCTCAAGATCAATGTCATACAGCATCGGACCGCAGTCTTTGATGTGATCCAATAACTCGAATTCACGCGCAGGCGTGTCGCAGCGGAAGGGTTCCAGCGCCGCCTTTGTCACAATCCACGGGCTGATCGAAGTGGCTGTGGCTTTGGCTTGAAACGGCCCCAAGGGTTGATATTCCCAGGCCTGAATATCGCGTGCGGACCAATCGTTAAGCAGAACATAGCCAAAGATGTTGTCGTCGGCCTCCTGAACCGAGATGGGTCCGTCCGAGGGTGTACCGACAATCGCGCCCATCTCAAGCTCGATGTCAAAACGGCGGCTAGGCAGAAAAGCGGGCATGTCATGATCGGGCGACTTGAGCTGGCCCCAGGGCCGACGGATATCGGTACCCGATACGACAACGGATGAAGCCCGGCCGTTATACCCGATGGGGATATGCAACCAGTTCGGCGGCAGGGCATTTTCCGGTCCGCGGAACATGGTGCCAACGTTTTGCGCGTGGTGACGTCCGGCATAGAAATCGGTGTATTCGCTGACGGCGAAAGGCATGTGCATTTCGGCGTCGATCTGAGCAATAAGCAACGGTTCAACCTGCGCCTGTTCCTCTGCGCCTTCGGCCAACAATGCGGTCAGGCGGTTGCGCAATGCAGCCCAGACGGCAGGACCTTCCTCCATCAGCGGGTTCCAGAAAGGCAGATCGAAGAGCGGCTCGTCGGCCATTTCGATCAGGCCCCCGGCCTCGGCTGCGGTGACGTCCAGAATCATGTCACCAATCGCGACGCCACAGCGCGGATCGCCGCCTTCGGTCGAGAAAACGCCGTATGGCAGGTTGTTCAGGGGAAACGGGTGATCGGCGTCGTTGGCCGAGGCCACCCAGGATTTCATCAATGGCATTTATTCAAACCTCTTTTGGGTGTCACTTTTTGCCCGGTGTGCCGTCGAACTTTTTCTCAAGCGACGTCCAGCAGTCGATGTAGTCATCCTGCAACGGGGCTTCGTTGGCTGCAAATGGTGTCAGATGCTGCGGGAAACGGGTTTCGAACATGAAGGACATCGTGTTGTCCAGCTTGTCTGGCCCGAGGTTCGCGTTTGATGCTTTTTCAAACGCTTCCCGATCCGGCCCATGCGGCAGCATCATGTTGTGCAAACTCATGCCGCCCGGAACAAACCCCTGCGGTTTGGCGTCGTACTGGCCGTAAATGTTGCCCATCAACTCAGACATGATGTTCTTATGATACCAGGGCGGGCGGAAAGTATCCTCGGCCACCATCCAGCGTTCGCGGAACAGGACAAAGTCGATATTGGCCGTGCCCGGTTGCCCAGAGGGCGCTGTCAGGACGGTAAAGATCGACGGATCGGGATGGTCGAATAGAATTGCACCGACCGGACAGTAGGTGCGCAGGTCATATTTGTAGGGCGCGTAGTTCCCGTGCCACGCCACCACGTCCAGCGGGCTTTGGCCGATCTTTGTGGTATGGAACTGCCCGCACCATTTGACCGTCACGGTCGAAGGCACCTCGCGGTCTTCAAACGCCGCCACCGGAGCCTTGAAATCGCGTGGATTGGCCATGCAATTGGCCCCAATTGGACCGCGGCCGGGCAATTCGAACTTCTGGCCGTAGTTCTCGCAGACAAATCCGCGCGCCGGGCCTTCCAGCACCTCGACACGGTACACGAGGCCACGGGGGAGAATGGCGATTTCCTTGGGTTCCAGATCAATGATTCCGAGTTCGGTCGCGAACCGCAGGCGACCTTCCTGTGGCACCACCAACATCTCGGAATCGGCCGAGAAGAAATAGTCATCCTCCATAGAGACGGTGACCAGATAGATGTGGCTGGCCATGCCCACCTGCGTGTTCACATCCCCCGCCGTTGTCATGGTGCGCATACCGGTGAGCCATGTCAGCCCTTCATCGGAATGAGGCACTGCGTCCCAGCGGTATTGGCCAAGGCTGATCACATCCGGGTCAACGCAGGGCGCGGATTTCCAATGTGGCAGTTCGATTTTTTCATAACGGTGCGAATGCTTGACCGACGGGCGAATGCGATAGCACCACGTGCGCTCGGGCGGATTGGCTGTAAAGGCCGTGCCGCTAAGCTGTTCACCATAAAGGCCGTAATTGCAACGCTGCGGGCTGTTCATGCCCTGCGGCAGCGCGCCGGGAAGGGCCTCGGTCTCGAAGTCGTTTCCAAAGCCGGGCATATAACCCGCATGCGTGCCAACGGGCGTGCTGGCTTGCGTCATTTTGTGCGGATCCGTCGGATGGTTCATCCTGTGTTCCTCCAATTGCTGCTTGTCGAGTAATAGTTGATTTTGTAACTAACAAGCATGACTCAGGACAAATCTGCCAAAAAAGATGACTTTGATCTGCAGGAATTCCTGCCGTATCTGCTGAACCGTGCAGCCGAAGAAAGCTCGCTGGAGTTTCAGCAGGTCTATAAGGACCGTTACGGAATGCTTCGCACCGAATGGCGCGTCTTGTTTCATCTGGGAAATTACGGCGAGATGACTGCGAAAGAAATCGGTGAGCGCGCCAAAATCCACAAAACCAAGGTCAGCCGTGCAGTTTCGAAATTGGAACAGCGCCGATACTTAGCCCGTAATCGCGACACTTCCGACCGCCGGGTTGAACAATTAACGCTGACATCCGCAGGTCAGACGGTTTACAGGGATTTGCGCCTGGTGGCCGAGGCCTATGATACAAAGCTTGCCGGCCTGTTTTCCCGGGACGAAGCAGAACTGTTGCGCAAAATGCTTCGGCGTTTGGCGCATATGGATTGACCACTGGTAATTCACCGCCTCAATTCCCAGATGAAGCCCAGAACAAAAATGGGACAAAACATGACGACCTTGGATGCCGATACGGCAAAATCAAGCGATCTGATCAACTGGCTGGTGGCGCGCGGGCTTGAGGGTGTCGAAAAAGAAGAACTGCTGGAAGAGTACTGCAATCGCCTGGTGGAACTGGGCGTTCCGCTGATGCGATTTCACGCAGCCCAGTCGACCCTGCACCCGATTTATGGCGGAACCGGCTATAGCTGGTATTACGGCAAGGGCGGGGAATATCAAAAGTTCGAATACTCTGAACAGCCCAGCGATCAATGGCGTGCTAGCCCTCTGTTTGCTGTTCTGAACGAAGGCGAAAGCGTCGTGCACGAACGGTTGGTGGATCAGAACGAACCCAGCCGATTTCCCTTGCTGAATGAACTGCGCGAACATGGCGCCACTGAATATTACGCGACGGGTGTGTCCTTTGACATTCCGACTCATAATCAGCCGAAGGACGCCAAAAAGGCGGTGAACGGTGTATTGTTGTCCTGGACGTCAAACGCGCCCGAGGGGTTCAAGGACAGCGATCTGGCGTTGATCAATACAGCGCTGCCGCATCTCGGGTTGGCTTTGAAATCGGCAAACAACCAGCGGATTTCAAAGGACCTGATGCGCGTCTATTTGGGCCGTGATGCCGGCCGGCGCGTTTTGTCCGGCGAGATCAGGCGCGGGTCGCTTCAGCAGATCGATGCAGTGATCTGGAACTTTGACCTTGAGGGGTTCACCAGCCTGTCCGAAGAGCTGCCGGGCGATGCCCTTATTGAGATGCTAAACGAGTATCTGGCCGCTGCGATAGACGTGGTCCACAAATGCGACGGAAGCATCCTCAAGTTCATGGGCGACGGGTTGATGGCCATGTTCGATGTAGGCGAGATTGATGCGGATGCGCGTGCGGCATTGGCGGCCGTCGCCGAATTGGAGGCATCGATGGCGAAACTGAACGCACAACGTTCTGCCGATGGCCTACCTGTGTCGAACTATACGCTGGCCCTGCACGCGGGTGAGATTCTGTACGGCAATATCGGCTCTGAGAACCGCCTCGACTTCACCGTCATCGGCCCGACCGTCAACCAGACCGCGCGGATTGCCGGAATGCACCGATCACTTGGGCAACGGATCCTGATCTCGGACGATGTGGCTAAGGCTGCACGACCTGCCGCGTCAGAGCTGGTCTCTGTAGGTCGTTACATGCTGCGTGGAGTGCCGGAACCGAAGGAACTGTTTACGGTTTACAAGGCGAATGACGCACGGGATTAAGTTTGCGTTTTGTGGCCGAAATTAATCACGGCTTGGGCCTATCCATTTGTGAACAGGCCCAGGCAATGGTTTCTGGCTCAGACGTGATCGTCCTTAACCAACGCGCCGCGCCCGTGGCCGGCCATACCCCCTGAGACTTCTTCTGTCGCCTCATCAGCGAGTGTCTCTGGCAGGATCAGGTTAAGCACAATAGCGATGAACGCAGCTGGAAGGATGCCTGACGCGCCCAGGACCCGCAGGGTGTCGGGCAGGTGCTGCAGCGCATTTGCCGATCCGGGCGCCACGTTCATGACTTCGAGTTGAAGCCCCAGACCAATCGAAAGCGAAACCGCAAAGATCACCATGTTGCGACGGTTCCACACAACATCCGACAACATGGATACGCCTGCGGCGACAACCATGCCGAACATGACTATGACGCCGCCGCCCAGCACTTCGATCGGAACCGTTCGGATCAACCCGCCGACCTTCGGCACCAGACCGCACACAATCAGGAAAATGGCACCAATGGTGACCACGTGGCGGCTCATGACGCCGGTCATAGCGATCAGACCGACATTCTGGCTGAACGAGGTGTTCGGGAAGCCGCCAAAGACACCCGCAATGGCAGAGCCGAAACCGTCCGCGTATGTGGCCCCCTGAATCTCTTTGTCGGTCGCCTCGCGACCGGCGCCACCTTTGGTGATTCCCGAGACATCTCCGACCGTCTCAACCGCAGAGACAAAGGCCATGAGGCAGAAACCGATTACTGCGGCGAACGAGAACTCGAAACCGTATTTGAAAGGCTGCGGCAGTGCGAAAGCCGCAGAGCGTTCCCACGAGCCGGAGATCACTTCGACGGGCAGCTTCCCAACCAGTAGGCAATAAACATAGCCCACCAAAATACCGACCAGGACAGCCGAAACGGAAAGCATGCCACGCGCGAAGAACTTTAGCCCCAGCGTGACAAACACAACGATCAGCGCAGGTGTCCAGCTGGACAATGAACCATAACTTTCCGCACCCGATGCTTTGGCTGGTACGCCTCCGGCCGCGTATTCGATGCCGACCTTTACCAGTGCAAGACCGATCATCGTCACAACCAATCCGGTGACCAGAGGCGGTAATGCAAAGCGTATCCTGCCGATTACCGTGCCCAACAGGGCATGAAACAAGCCACCGATAATCACGCCCCCAAACAGGGCGGCAAGACCGTCCACGCCTTTTCCGGCAACCAGAGGGATCATGATCGGAATGAAGGCGAATGATGTGCCCTGTACGATCGGAAGCGCCGCGCCAACCGGGCCAAGCGTTACCGTTTGCAACAGCGTGGCAACACCGGCGAAAAGCATCGACATCTGGATCAGGTACAGCAATTCGGGAAAATCCGGGCTGTTTGAGCCAAAGCCAAAGCCCGCCGCGCCAGCGACGATAATCGCCGGAGTAACGTTTGACACGAACATTGCAAGCACGTGCTGAATCCCCAACGGCACGGCCCGGTATATGGCTGGAAAGTAATTTGGATCGCGGAGTTGCTCCGGCGTCCCAATGGATGAATCGGTCATGGCTGTCCTCCCGTAAACGCGCGCTTTGGCGTCCTGTCCTTTGATAGCCTGGTGTGGAATTCACATCCTGATCCATTCAAAGTTGTCTATTATTAGAGCAAGCAGATAGCTGGGATTATCAAAAATACCAAAAAGGTGTTTTGGATGGTTGTATTTTTGGTAAAGAAACCAATGGCGGTCCAGAGTCAGCCCTAACTCGACGCTGAAGCGTCAGGCTGCCGGTATTGTCAAAACTCATTGCCCAAAAGGGCAGGGGCGCACCCGATCTACGATTTTAGCGAGGTATAGTAGCGCTGGGACTGGAACGCCCGAACGTGGCAGTTAGAAGTCGATCTCTACGCCCGGCAGGTTAAGCTCTTTCATCATGTCGCGCAGCTCTTGCCGTGCAGCGATGTTCGAAATGTTCAGCTGTTTGACCCCGATATCCTTGAGGTCCAGCAAGGTCAGGCCGCGTGGGAAAAGCTCGCGGAAGATAACCCGCTCGGAGAAACCCGAGGCGACGCGGAAGCCGATGCGCTGGGACAGCATCTCAATCGCGCGCTGCATCTTTTCCTTGTTGACCATGCGCTGGGTGCCGACGCGGTTGCGCACGACCACCCAGTCGATGGGTTTTAGTCCCGCCTGCGCGCGCAACTGACGCGCGTTCCACACCATTTCCGAATAGACCGACGGGCCTAGGATCTTTTCGCCCTTCGAGTCGATCCGTGCAAGCAAGTCAAAGTCGATAAAGCTGTCATTCAGTGGCGTGATCAGCGTATCGGCCAGCGAATGTGCCACCTGGCTTAGGCGTGTGTGCGATCCGGGGCAGTCGATCAGGATGAAATCGCTGTCGCTTTCCAGCTCGGACACGGCAGCTGACAAGCGGTGGTCATAGATGTTTTCGCCGGGTTTCAGCTTGGCGGCATCAATCTCGGGCAGATCGTGGTGGCGAGGGCTAGGCAAAGTGACCTCGGACCCGTTCAGGAAATTACCGCGGTTCTCAAAGTACCGGCCAAGGCTGCGCTGCCGAAGATCAAGGTCCAGTGTGCTGACCTTGTGACCCAATCGCGCTAGTGCGGTCGCTACATGCATCGACACGGTCGATTTGCCTGCGCCGCCCTTCTCGTTCCCCACTACGATAATATGTGCCATGCTTGTATTCCCACGTCCCGCCGTGCTTAACCACACGTTGTTGCGACCCACTATATGTTGTGGAGGCCGGGAATGGAAGAACCCCAAGCGCCATCGAAGGGCAATATCAGGCTCTAATTTGGAAAACTCAACCGGGTGTGTTGGTTAGGACGCGTGCTTGTCAAAGCGGATGGGGTGTTTCACAGTTCAAATCAGGGTTTGGCGATAGGGGAACCGGTTGGACCATCTGTTTTTGAACGTTCTGAACGTGGTTCTGCCGGTGCTGATCTGTGCCGGGATCGGCTATGCCCTTGCTGTGATCAAGGCGCCGTTCGACAACAAAGTCATCGGTGGGATCGTCTCACGCGTTGGGTACCCGACGCTGATCATCTCGCATCTGTCCACGACCCAAGTTGCGGTTGGCACCTTTCTGGACGTCATGACGGCCGCAGCGCTGGCCATTGCGGGGTTCGGAGTGTTGGGATTTCTGGCACTGAAAGCCATGCGTCTGCCCGTTCGGGCTTTTTTGACGCCGCTGATGCATGGGAACGTGGGCAATGTCGGGCTGCCTATCGCGTTGCTTGCGTTGGGTGATGCGGGAATGGCCTATACGATGGGATTTGTCGTAGTCGTGCTGATCAGCATTTTCACCATCGGCATGTGGATCCCGGCGGGTGAGTTTTCGCCCAGAAAGCTCGTCACGTCCCCGATTATTTATGCTGTGATCCTATCGCTGGTGCTTTTGGCGAGCGGATCAAGCTTGCCTCAGCCGTTGGCGAAATCCTTCGACATTCTCGGTGGGCTGTCGATCCCGCTGATGCTGCTGACATTGGGCCATACGCTGGCGACGTTGCGGATCAAAAGCCTGGGTCGGGCGGTGCTGTTGACCGTTCTGCATCTGGTCATGGCGATTGCAATCGCCAGCACTTTGGTATGGGCGTTCGGTTTCACCGGAGCTGAGCGTGGCGCGGTGATCCTGTGTTGCCTGATGCCATCCTCGGTTGCGACTTACCTTTTCATTGACCAGCACGTTCCGGAATACGGGCCGGATGTTGCTGGTTTCATTCTTGTGTCGACGCTGGCCACGATCATCGTCCTGCCGGTGGCTCTGTCCTACTGGATCTAAAGCCGACCCTTTGCGCAGCGACAAAAATCGTTAAACTGCTCATTAATTGCATTTAAGAACAATGAGTTTTGGGGTGGAATTATGACCGACAAGACGTCTTCTGACCCAACGCACGAGGGGGGTGCCCGCGTTGTGCTGGCGATGACGGCAATCTGCATGATGGTTGTTGGGTTTAACACAACGGCCGTCGCGACCATCCTGCCGAACCTCAAGGCCGAGTTCGATTTGACACCATCCGGTCTGCAATGGGTGATGGCAACCTATACCGTGGCCAGCGCTACGCTGGTCACAATCGTCAGCCGGTTGGGCGATATCACCGGCAAGATGGGCGTGTTCTTTGCTGGTATGATTGTCTTTGGCATTGGGTCCGCCTCGGTCCTGTTTGCGCAAGATGGCGCGATGCTTTTGTTTGGGCGCGGGGCGCAGGGTGCAGGGGCTGCGGCCTTGTTTGGAACATCTCTGTCATTGCTCACCGCTGCCACACCCGAAGAGCAGCGCGCAGGTGTCACCGGCGCATGGGGTGCAATTGTCGGTCTTGCCATTGGCGTCGGGCCGATCGTCGGCGGAGCCTTTGCCCACTATATCAGCTGGCGTGCGGTGTTTGCGACCGATCTGGTGTTGCTGGTGTTCGCCTTCCTGATTGGGCTACATGTTAGCCGACGCGGGTACGTGCCGGACACGCGTCAAGCCGGTGCCAAGTTTGATTATCCGGGCGCTTTTGCGTTGCTGTTGTTCCTTGGCCCGCTGTCCTTTGCGCTCAGCAATGGGGAAAGCAGCGGGTGGGCAACGCCGATGACATTGATGCCGCTGGGTGTTGCGGCGGTTGCGACAATCATCCTTGTTATCGTGTCCCGCCGCAGCGACGATCCGTTGATCGAGCTGCGATACTTCAAGCATCCGCGTTATTTTATGGCCGCCGTTGGTATGTTCTTCACCGGCTTCACGCTGTTCTGTTTCTTTGTGTACTTCAACACGTTCGTTCAATCCCCGGATGCCTTCGGATACTCGCCGATCGGCGCAGGTTTGGCGATCATGCCGCTTAGCCTCAGCATGTTCGTAATCTCGGTCACCGCACCCCGGTTTCTGGCGCCCTACAGCTTTCAATGGCCTATCGTGATCGGCTTGGGGGCGATGGCCTGTGGGTTCTTGCTGTTGATGACAACTTCGAACTCCACCCTATACGCCGAGATCTGGTGGAAGCTGATGATCGTCGGCATTGGATTAGGTATCTGTTTTTCACTGTTACCCCGCCTCGGTCTGCGCGTGTTGCCGGAAGAGCATGTGGGGCAGGGGTCCGGGGTGATTAACGCCTGCCTGTATTTTGGCGCGACACTGGGCGCCGTGGTCGGAGGTTTGGCCGAAGCGATAACGACCCGCAGAGGTATTTCCGAGGTCATGAATGCTTTGCCCGCCGGTTCCGACCAGCGAGAAGATCTGGCCCATGCCCTAACCCATGGGACGCCGAGTCAAATCCAACAACTGATCGCTAAAATGGATCCTGAAACTAGCAGCGCTTTGGCCAAGGCCCTTCGGGACTTGCAGGACAACGCCTTTGACAGCGCGATGCTTGTTGCTGCTGCGGCGGCTCTAGTCGGGATGGCTTTGGCGCTGATGTTGCTTCGGGGCCCGGTTCCGCCCGTACACAGCGCAGCCGAGCTGACGCGTGCGAAGAGTTGAGTGCGCTTCAACCGTTCGGAAATCTTCTACTAGAAATCTGGCTGTGATAGTAGGTCTCCATGGTTGAGTTTGCGTTACTCTCTCAAAAAACTTTGCGCCCTTTGGCGGCATTGTCTGTGCGCGAAGATCAGGCAGGGTTTGTCGCGACAAATCTAATGACGATGGCGCAGTCGATTTTCGAACCGGGGTCAGAAATCTATGGCATTTGGGAAAGCGGCGATGCGGTGGGTTTGCTTGCCATAATCGACATGGCACATCCCGACGCAGATTTGGATGACGGGGACGACCCTGATGGCGTCTATATCTGGCGGCTGATGGTCGACAAATCTCGTCAGGGCCGGGGCTATGGAATGGCCGCATTGGATTTTGCAAAATCCGTGGCTTTGAAAAAAGGTCGCTCTAATCTGGTGATCAGCGTCGTCGACGAACCCGGCAGTGCGCTGCCGCTTTATCAATCGTTCGGGTTTGCGCCGACTGGCCGGCTTGTCGATGGTGAGGTCGAATTGATCATGCGGCTGGCTTAGCCACTTATTTTTGGCAACGTTCTACCCACAAAAAAGGCCGCCCCGGTGGGCGGCCTTTCGCATCTCAAACGGGTCTGGCTTAGAAGCCCAGACCTTCGTATTTCTTCTTGAACTTCGACACACGGCCGCCGGCGTCCAATAGGCGCGACGAACCACCGGTCCATGCAGGGTGCACAGAGGGGTCGATTTCCAGAGCCAGCTGATCGCCTTCGGCGCCCCAGGTGGATTTCATCTGAACTACGGTGCCATCGGTCATTTTGACGTCGATGACGTGATAATCGGGATGGATGTCTTTTTTCATCTTTCCGTTCCTTACGCTTCGGCGCCAGCCTTGGGCTTGTAGTTGGTGACTTCTGCGATACGCGCGGATTTACCACGGCGCGAGCGCAGATAGTACAGTTTGGCGCGACGAACGCGGCCACGGCGGACAACGGTGATGCTGTCGATGTTGGTCGAATACAGCGGGAACACACGCTCCACACCTTCGCCAAACGAAATTTTGCGAACGGTGAACGCACCGGCGATGGTGTTGCCACCTTTGCGGGCGATGCAGACGCCTTCGTAGTTCTGTACACGGGTGCGCGACCCTTCGGTCACTTTAAAGCCGACACGGATGGTGTCACCGGCTTTGAAATCGGGGATGTCCTTCCCCAGGGCGGCAATCTGTTCCGCCTCAAGCTGTGCGATCAGGTCCATCGCATTTCTCCTATCTGCTCGTGGTTGGTCCACGAAGTTAAGCACGGCCTGAGAGCTCTTGGTCTTCACCGGGTCCTGCGAACAGCCCGCCAGAGGTCAGATCGAATGTTCCTTATGCCTGGTCCGCCCTGCCGCGCCGTGGCCGAAGAAAGCCGGGCGTCACGCCATGATGCAAACCAAAACACCGGAGTCGCATGTCGCGGCACCGGATTGCGCTGCTTTACGGGCTTTGTGGTCAGGGATCAAGTCTGAATCGCTATAAAGATCGGGGCGGAATGGTAGGTTTTCGCCGCTTGTCAACAACACCGTTGCCTTGTCAGGCAGATCGGGCATTCTAGAGGGAATTATAAGAGCAGAAATTTGGAACAGGAACATACCATGCGTACAGCATTGATGCTGGCTGTTATGGCCTTCGCGACCCTGTCTTGCGGTCGCAGCAGCCCGCCGCCCCAACAGGTTGAACCAAAGGCATTTCTGAGCACCACGTCGCCTTCGGTCATTTTTCCAAGCTTTGGGGATGCCAAGCCGCACGAGTGGGAAGGCCGGCATCCGGGGCATTATCCGGTTCACGGGCTCGATGTTTCGCGATGGCAGGGCCCGATTGACTGGCGAAAGGCCAAGTCATCTGGCGTCAGTTTCGTGTTCATCAAGGCCACCGAAGGGGGCGACGTCGCCGATCCCTTGTTTGAAGATCATCGTCGCGGCGCGCAAGCGGCGGGCGTTCCTTGGGGGGCTTATCACTACTACTATTTCTGCCGACCGGCGCATGAGCAGGCGAAATGGTTCATCGAGAATGTGCCCAAGGGTGCAGATCTGCCGCATGTGCTGGATATGGAATGGACGCCACATTCCAAGACCTGCACCATCCGGCCTGATGGCGCGACGGTTCGGTCCGAGGCGAAGCGGTTCCTTGATATCCTGGAACGCCACTATGGCCGCCGCCCGATCGTCTACACGACCGTGGATTTCTACGGTGACACCGATATCTCCCGTCTGCCCAAGACGGAATTTTGGCTACGGTCGGTCGCCGGGCATCCGCGCAACGTTTACCCCAAGGCCGCATGGCGGTTTTGGCAGTATACGGGCACGGGTTTGGTTCCTGGCGTTCAGGGGAAAGTGGACATCAACACATTCAACGGCCCGCCGGAAATCTGGGCCAGATGGAAGGCGGGCGGCGCTTAGCCGCTTGGTGCCCCATAAGTTTCAATGGTTCCCCCGGCCACAAGGTGATCCAGACGGCGTACCCGTTCTTGGCCAGATGTGTGATGCAGCCAGAACCGCTCTCCATCAGTCAGTTCGCGTCGTTCGAAGCCAAGTTCGGTCATGCAGCGATGCACCTGGTCAATTTCACCCTGTGAGCGAAGCTTATCGTCGAAGGGCGCCGTAACGATGGGGCCAAGGATCACGCCCCACAGCAGGATATTCGTGGCGTATCCACCAATCACCGCGCTGTTGCCCCCAATATCTTCCTCGGTGGCGCATGATTGCACGGCGACCTTTGCGGAGTGCAGGTTATGGCCCGCCTGAGTGGGCACTGCCATCTCAAGAGGCTTGGTTGTGCAAGCTGAAAGGGCAAGCACAGCTAAGCATATGATTTTTTTTAATTTAGCAGCCTGTTATGCGTTCAATTGAAATCGCATTTTGCAATATCTTCAAGATGAGTATTTTTTCAGAACATCAGCTTCAAGTGGTGTTCGCTAAATACAGGAACGTGCTGCATACAAGCCACACTCGGGGTATCAATCCTGTGTGTCGTCCCCGGATTCCTCATAGCGTTCCCACAGATCAGGGCGTCGCTTGCGGGTGATCTCTTCAGACATCTGGTGCCGCCATTCGGCAATGCGCCCATGATGACCAGACATCAGAATGTCGGGGATCGGACGGCCTTTCCAATCTGCGGGTCGGGTGTATTGCGGGTGCTCTAAAAGACCCGAGGAAAAGCTCTCGTCTTCGGCTGAGGCCTGGTTGCCCAATACGCCGGGAATCAACCGCACAGTTGAGTCAATCAGCGCTTGGGCTGCGATCTCGCCGCCGGTCATCACGAAATCCCCAAGGCTGACTTCCTGAATGCCGTAATGCTCCAACACGCGTTCATCGACGCCTTCGAACCGACCGCAGAGCAAGGTCATGCCGTCGCAGCGGGCTAGGTTTTGCATCATACGTTGATCCATGCGGCGACCGCGCGGGCTGAGGTAGATCAGCGGCCAGTTGCCTTGCACACCAGCCATTGTGTGTTCGATTGCCTCACCCAGCACGTCTGCGCGCAACACCATACCCGCGCCGCCGCCGGTCGGCGTGTCGTCGACATTGCGATGTTTGCCAACGCCGAACTGGCGCAGATCCACGGTCTCTAACTGCCACAACCCTTCTTGCAGGGCTTTGCCTGTCAAGCTTTCGCCCAGAACGCCGGGAAAGGCCGAAGGGAACAGGGTGATGATTTTCGCCTTCCAGACCCCGTGCAGGTCAGGTGTCGGAGTCATCAATTCACGCGGCTTCAGCGTGGGTCGGATTGCCTTGCGTCCGTGAGATTTGCCTGGCTTGTCTGTCATATTGTGCCGACCATCGCGTTCTTTGCCCGCTCTACTACCAGAGCTTTTTGCCGGGTCAGCTCAGCTTCGTCCAGATGGGATCGGTTCAGCGTCAGCAATTCGGCCAGCACGCTTTCCGGCAGCCTGCTGTTGGATTTTGTGGGCGGCACCAAAAGCTGCGCTTTTTCCCGAGGCAAGTTCAGGAATTCGGCAAAAGGCGTACCGGGACCAAAGCGGCGCAAATGCGTCTCTTCCAGCCACTCTTGGATCACGGTGACCGACGGCAGTTTCTTGCGAATGTCCGAGACCGTTTCCTCGAGTGGGGGCAGGTGATCCATGTTCGTGCGGAAGGTTTCGAAATCCTGGACTTCACGGGTTCTTTGAAGATCGTGCGCCCACAGGCTGCGCAACCACGCTCCACGCTGGCGCAGGGACAGGTAGATCGTGATATCGACCTCCTGATCCTCGAATCGATCGCGGACGGCGTCCACCAGACAAGCGGCCAGATCGGGTGCAGCTGCATACCCCTGTTCGATATTGCGGCTGGGTCGCAGGCCGCTGAAATTTTCTTCACTGACGATCAGGCCGCGTTTCGTTCCGAAGTTCCGCGTGGCCAGATACTCTCGGGCCTGCGAGCTGAATTCGGGCAGTGTTCCCACGGTTCCATAGATGGAATGGCGGGTCGCGGCACCTGACAGCCCCAACTTGCGCGTCTTGTAAGGCAGCAACAGCGCAAAATGTGGCCAGATCAACTCGCGGTTTTCATACAGAAACGACTGTGCTGCAGTGGTTCCGGTTTTGTGCAGCCCCAGATGCAGCAGTACGCGTCGCATCAGATCAGCCCCTCGGGCGGGTCTGCGATGATGCGGCCTTTGTCCAGATCCACGGTCGGAACAACCTCAAGCGTGAAGGGCAGCAAAACGGTGCCTTTCAGCCCCGGCCCGTGCAGTTCTAGAAGATCTGCAGCACCGTGGTTTTGCACTGACTTTACACGACCCAGAAGCGTTCCGCCGGTGTCATAGACCTCAAGCTCGATCAGGTCGGTGTGGTAAAATTCATCATCAGGCAATGATGGCAACTGATCACGCCGCGCGAACAGGCGTAAGCCGTTGATGGCGTCTGCCTGTTCTTTGGTCTCGATCCCCCCCAGACGCGCCGCAAAGCCGTTTTTGATTGGGCGGGTCAGGACCAGCGGATAGCGTTCCTTGCCGTCTTCGTCAGTTAGGGGCGAATAGGCTTCGATATCCTCGGGGATTGCGCAAAAACTTTTCAGCCGCACTTCGCCGCGCACGCCGTAAGACCCCGCAACGCTGCCGACGCAGATCAGATCACTCATTTGGCCCTTCCGTCGTTACACATAATCCGTCCTGCCAGTCGCCCAGCGGGACACATGCCTCGCGTTGATTGTTGCGCTCAAAGAACACGCCCACAATAAATGCGATCAGCAGCAGGATGGGAAGTCGTATCAATCCGAACATCTGGATTTACCGCGTTTCGATATGCAGCCGGGCGCTGCGCTGTTCCCAGCCGGCACGCTCAAGTTCGGGTCTTTCAGACATTTCTTCCGGCCAGCCCACACAGTAGTAGCCGACCAGAGACCAATCGTCAGGCACAGCCAGATCGCGTTTCATCTGTTCTGGATCAAGGATCGAGACCCAGCCCAGACCCAACCCCTCGGCCCGCAAAGCGAGCCAAAACAAGGTGATTGCGGCAACGACGGAATAGCGGCGCATCTCGGGCATCGTGCCCGCGCCCAGCCCCAGACCTTTGTTGGTCGTCTCGTCTGAGAAAACAGCCAGCTGAACAGGCGCTTCCTGCATGCCGGACAGCTTGAGGCGGCTATATTTAAGTGCCTTGTCCCCCGAGTATCCCGCAAGGGCCTCTTCGTTGGCGTTTTGGAAATTCTCCAGCGCTGCGGCACGCGCCGCTTCGCTTTCGACGCGAATGACGCGCCAGGGTTCGCTCAGCCCCACTGAAGGGGCCAGTCGAAATGTGTCGAGGCAGCGCGTCAGCACCGCCTCGTCCACGGGATCGGTGCGGAACCGGCGCACATCGCGCCGGAGCCGCATCAACAGTTCGAACTGCGTGCGAAAATCGTCGGTGAAGTCCTGATCCTGCACGCGCCGACCTGCTTACTCTTCTGCTGCTTCTTCAGCCGGCGCAGCAGCCGCTTCGGCAGCTTCAGCAGCCTTTGCAGCTTTTTCTTCTGCGCGTTCCTGAGCTTTCTTGCCCGGGGTGCCCTTGTTGGGGTTGTTGCGCTCGGCCTTGTCGCGGGTGCCGGCAGCTTCCAGCATCCGTGTGATACGGTCGGTGGGCTGTGCGCCCTGGTCCAGCCAGTACTGGATGCGCTCCATGTTCATTTTCACGCGCTCTTCGCTGTCTTTGGGCAGCAGCGGGTTGTAGGTGCCCAGCTTTTCGATGAAGCGACCATCGCGGGGCATACGGCTGTCAGCCGCTACGATGCGATAGAAAGGACGCTTTTTCGAGCCGCCGCGGGCGAGACGAATTTTCATTGCCATGGTGGTATCTCCTTTGAATGGCGTATCCGGTGGTTCACCGGTTTAGTTCTGGTGTTTCTTGTGGTGTCGGATGACTTCCTGAATGATGAAATTCAGAAAAGCCTTGGCGAAATCGGGGTCCAGATCGGCTTCTTTCGCCAGTTCTTCTAACCGTGCGATCTGCGCGGCCTCGCGCGAAGGATCGGACGGGGGAAGTTCGTGTTCGGCCTTGAGCTTGCCAACGGCCTGGGTGTGCTTGAACCGCTCGCCCAACGTGTAGACAAGGATCGCGTCCAGCCGATCAATGCTTTCGCGATGCTCTTTCAGCAACGTCGCAGCCCGTGTCACAGGGTTGTTCATTGGCCGGTCCTCTCAGCGGTCAAAGCGGTGTCGGAAATGTCGATTATCGGGTGCCGCCAAACCTGGCAGCGTTCGCCGACAACCTCGCCTTCGCGCTCATAAGTGGCACCAAGACGTTCGGCTAATGCGCGCGAGCGGTCATTCGCGTGGGCGATGTATGAGATCGGACCGTTCACCCCCTGGTGTTGGGCGGCATAGGCGCGGGCAGCCATCGCAGCTTCGTATGCAATGCCCTTGCCTTCGAAGCCGTCGAAAACGACCCAACCCAATTCCGGCTCATCCCAGCCCGGGGCGTTGATGATCCCGGTCCAGCCTGCAAACGCGCCGCTTGCCTTTTCAACGATGTGCCAACCGCCGTAACCCATGATGGCCCAGTGCCCGATCCGGCCCAAAAGCGACCGCCATGCCTCCAGCGGCGTTTTTGGTCCACCGACCATACGGCTGCGGTCCGACGCGAAGAAGGTTGTCATCGCGGGCAGATCACCCTCTTGTGGTGCCCGCAGGATCAGGTTTTCTGTTTCAACGGTGGGGATGGTGTACGACGTCATGCGTAGGCCTCGATCCCGCCATTCACCAGATCGGCCGGCGCAGGGTGCCGCCAGACCTGCATTGTGCCGAAACCCGGGTGTTCGTAGGTATAATCAAACTGCGCGCCCAGCCTTTCGGCCACGGCCTTGCTGCCCAGATTGTCCGGATCGATCAGAGAAATCGCCGTTTCCCACCCCAGCACATCATAGGCATGCGCACGCGCGGCCAGAGCGGCCTCGGTCGCGTAACCTTTGCCGGTGGCGTTATTCATCAACGTCCAGCCGATTTCGGGCTCGGGCCAGCTATGGGGGAACCACAGGCCCACATGGCCGACATAGGTGCCGGTGCCCTTTTCTTCGATGCCCCAGAACCCATATCCGCGCATGGCCCAGTGACCCAGCAGCATCGCCATTGCGCGCCAAGTTTCGTCCGGGCGTTTTGGGCCGCCGACGAATTTTGAGGCATCGCTGGCAAAGAACTCGGCCTCGGCTGCGAAGTCAGCTTCGCAGGGGGCACGCATGATCAGGCGCTCGGTTTCCAGCGTCGGGATCGCCATGGAAAGTGTCATGCCTGCACCTCGCCATAGCGCCAGACATGTTGGTCTGCGCCAAAGGCGCTCTCAGCCATGGCGTCACGGGACGCACCAAGGCGTTGAGCCAGCGCATTCGAGCGGACGTTGGATGCCGATACATAGCTGACGAACTGGCCGGACCCGAGCAGGTCAAAACCGAAGTCGCGAACGGCAGTGCAGGCCTCAATAGCGTAGCCTTGCTTGCGGTATTCGGCGCTTAAAACATAGCCAAGCTCGGGTTCTTGATCGTCCCATTCCAAGCCCAGAATGACAAAGCCAATGACCTGACCGCCGTCTTTTAAAGTGACTGAGAACAGGCCATGACCATGCAGAAGCCAGCCGGAGGTATAGTAGGAAAACTCGGTCCAGGCTTCTTGCTCAGTGTCACCAAAGCTTTCTGCGCAGACTGACGTCCACACCGGCAGGTCGTCCAAAGTGGGCGCACGCAGGACCAGCCGCCGGGTCTGAATGACCGGCAGGGCCGCGCGATATTGCGCTGCTGCCATCGCCGCCTTTCCGGACGGGGGCTGGGTGCAGCGTGCTGGCGTCACTTTTTCTTTCCAAATCCGCTCAGACCCGGAGGCAGAGCCATGCCGCCACCCATTCCGGGCATGCCGGGCATTTTGCCGCCCATCGCTTTGGCGGCTTGTTCCAGTGCCTTGGGGTCCATACCCGCGGCCATTTCCTCAGGGCTGGGGCCACCTTTGCCAAACATGCCCTTCATGGCCTGCTTCAGCATCTTGCCTTTGCCCATTTTGCCCATCTTCTTCATCATGTCGGACATCTGCCGGTGCATCTTGAGCAGCTTGTTGAGGTCGCTGACCTCCATCCCCGAACCGGCGGCGATCCGTTTCTTACGGCTCGCTTGCAGCAACTGCGGGTTGGCGCGTTCGCGTTTGGTCATGGACTGGATCATGGCGATCTGGCGTTTGAGCACCTTGTCATCCATGCCTGCTTCTTCGACCTGCTTGGCCATTTTACTCATGCCCGGCATCATGCCCATCATGCCCTGCATACCGCCCATCTGGATCATCTGTTCCAGCTGCATTTTCAGGTCGTTCATGTTGAACTGACCTTTGACCATGCGCTTCATCATGCGCTCGGTCTGTTCCATCTCCATCGTTTCCTGGGCTTTTTCAACCAGGGCTACGATGTCGCCCATGCCCAGAATCCGGCCGGCAATCCGATCCGGTTCGAAGGTTTCGAGCGCGTCCATCTTCTCGCCCAGACCGACAAAGCGGATGGGTTTGCCGGTGACTGCGCGCATCGACAGCGCCGCACCGCCGCGCCCGTCACCGTCCATTCGGGTCAGGACGACGCCGGAAATGCCGACCTTGGCGTCGAACTCTTCGGCGACTTCAACAGCGACCTGTCCGGTTAGGCCATCGACGACCAGCAGGGTCTCGCGCGGGTCAACCGCGTTACGGACCTGCTCGACCTCGTCCATCAGGACTTCGTCGATATGCAGACGGCCAGCAGTATCCAACATATAGACGTCATAACCGCCAAGCGTCGCCTGCTGCTTAGCGCGTTTGGCGATATCGACCGGTTTCTGGCCGGGGACAATCGGAAGGGTGTCAACGCCAACCTGCGTGCCCAGAACGGCCAACTGATCCATCGCGGCCGGGCGATAAACGTCCAGCGAGGCCATCAGGACCTTCTTGCCCTCTTTCTCTTTCAGGCGCTTCGCCAGCTTACCGGTTGTGGTCGTCTTACCCGAGCCCTGGAGGCCGACCATCAGGATCGGGGCAGGCGGGTTGTCGATCTTCAGCGCACCTGGATCTTCTTCACCGCGCAGGGTGTCGACCAACGCGTCATGCACGATCTTGACGACCTGCTGTCCGGGGGTAATCGACTTGGTCACCGCCTGGCCGGTGGCCTGATCCTGCACTTTCTTGACGAATTCACGGGCAACCGGCAGCGAGACATCGGCCTCAAGCAGCGCAACCCGAACCTCACGCAGAGCGGTTTTGACGTCTTCTTCGGACAGGGCACCCTGTTTGGTCAGCCGGTCAAAGACGCCAGAAAGGCGTTCGGATAGATTTTCAAACATGCCTTCGGCCTCCTATGCCGGTTATCTGGTGGCGTGCCCTAGATAGGATGCGCCGGTTAAATGCACAAACGCCCCCACGGGCGTAACACGCTGGTGGGGGGCGATCCCTGAACGACTCAAGGGACCGGAAGATCAGACGCTTCCGGATGTTGGGTTGGGCTTTAGGCCGATCGGCTGGCAGAGTCAACCTTGCGCGCCGGAAGCCAGTCATTGACCGCATCAACCAGCCGATGCGCACCCCGACCATTTGAGAATGCCTCGACGATGGGATGCCGGCCCTCGCTCATTCCCTTGCCCAATATTAGCACAGGCCGATATAGGGTGGATGTCCCCTTATTGCTTCTCGATGCCGTGCTTTCGATCTCCGCATGGGACAAGTTTGAAAGCAAATGCTCGACGGTATCATAGCCAAAGACGGACTGCCTGCGGATCATTATTTTGTCTTTGTTCCGGTCCAAGATAACCTGAACGCGGCGCACAAAGGCGCAGAAGGCCCCAAGACCCATCCCACCGCCGAATAGGGCAAAGAAGATGCCGAACAAGATGCCCTCACCGCCCTCACTGACCATGAACAGGCCCGCGCCGACAAAAGCCAGAATGAAGAAGACCAGCGTGATGCCGATAAACCATGGCGTATCGGACAAGATCAGTTGGTTCGGAGAATTGCGCGTGACTTTCATGGCGGCACGCTAGCATCGATTTTCAGGCCTGTCGTGGCTTGAATCTGTCAGCGCATTGCGCGATTAGCGCCTCAAACGAGGAGGTACCCATGGATGCGTCATCCGCTTTTCAAGACACGCTGCCGATCAGTTCAGACGCGCTGTTGCAGCGGCTGGATGACGGGGGGCTGAGCTATCGTCTGCACACGCATATCCCCCTGCGCACGGTTGAGGATGCCAAAGGCGTTGAAGAGCAATTCCTGGTACCAGGCGAAAACGCCTTGCGCCTCAAGAACTTGTACCTGCGCGACAAGAAAAAGCGGAACTATCTGGTGACGCTGGAACAAAGCCGCGAGATTGACCTCAAGGCGTTGGGCACAGAGCTGGGGATCGGTAATCTGTCGTTTGGATCGGCGGATCGGCTGTTTCAGAACCTTGGCATCCGCCCCGGCGCGGTCAGTCCGCTGGCCATGATCAACGGGGCGTCAAACGATGTGCGGTTCTTCATGGACGCCGCCGCGCAAACGGCGGACGTCATCTATATGCATCCATTGGTAAATGACCGGACTGTCGCCATGACACGCGATGACCTGATGGCATTCTTCGATCAGATCGGATGCGAGATCACCTGGCTGCCGTGATCAATCGCTCAGCGCCTCTTCGAGGGTTGCGGCGACATGGGCGGCGGACGGATTGACGAACAGGTGGCCGTCAGCCTCAAAAACAGGGTCATCCAGATGGTCGGGAAAGGCCAGCGGTAGTTCGGTGCACGCCAGCAAGATCGCAGTTCCAGGCTTTGCGTGCTTGTCGCACAAAGTTAGTAAACGAGCACGCGCCGTGTCTGATGCGCCGCCGTAGAAGTCACTGTCGATCATAGCCTGCATCTCGGCAATTTCCGTTTCGGGCAAGCGATCATTTGCAGTGATCCCTTCAGCGGCCAATCGGTCTGAATAATTGCTGGCCTGCATGGTCACCGTCGTTCCCAGAACCAGGGCTGTGGACGCCTTGGCAGATGCCGTGGCCTCAGCCGTTGCATCGAAAATGCTGAGAATGGGCATGGTGATACCTTGCCGGATCGCATGCAGCCGCGCGTGCGGAGTGTTCGAGGCGATGATGCCAAAGTCGCAGCCCGCGTTTTCAAGCGTTAGCAATGCCTCGCGAAACACCGAGTCGAACCCGGACCAACTTGCCTCGTCCCCGGCGGTTCCCCGCAGGGCGCGGGTTTTGGCCTGCGTAACGGATTCGATTGTCATGGGCGGGATCGGCAGGGGCGAGCCGTGGCCGCGATTGGCAAAGTGCCTGCTGGCCCCTTCTGCGATCGCTCGGTAATAATCCACGGTCGAGGCCCAGCCCACACCGCCCAGAATGCCGATTTTCTTCATGATAGACGTCCAGTCTGCAAATCTCGCTTAAGGCAGACTGGACGTTATATAAGACAAAGGCCAGAGGTGGATCAGGCGGCGAGTTGAGTTACCGCTTTTTGGGCATTCGCCAACGCGGCGTCCGCATCCAGCGCCATCTTGTCAGCCGCAATCACGTCGACGTCGTGGATGCCGATGAATCCTAGAACGTGCTTGGCATAGTTGGTGGCAAAGTCGATCTCAGACCCTACTTCGGTGCCGCCGGACGCGATTGCCAGCACGGCGCGCTTGCCTTCCAGGAGGCCTTTGGGGCCAGTTTCCGAATAGGCAAAGGTCAGACCCACGCGGGCGACAAGGTCGATCCAGGCCTTGAAGGCCGCAGGCACCGAGAAATTGTAGATCGGCAGGCCAATGACAATGGTGTCGGCGTTTTGTAGCTCGCCAACCAACTCGTCGGACAGGGCCAACAGATCGCGTTGAACCTCGTCACGTTGATCGGCGGGGGTGAAGTTGGCGTTGATCCAGTCTTCGGTCAGCAGGGGCAGGGGGCTGGCAAGATCGCGGCGGATAATGCGTTGGGCTCCAAGGTGCCCGATAATCTGGCCGGAAAGGTCGCGGGTGGCGGATCCGGTGCGGCGGGCCGAGGCGTCGATATGCAGGATGGTCTTGGTCATGTCAGGGTTTCCTTTTTGGCGGGGAATCTGCTTCCGGTCCCAATATGAGTGTTGCGTCAGCGAACGAAACGCAGATATACCAACAGGTATTGTTGGATTTTGCACAGTAGGCTTGAGCATGGATAATTGGGACGAAGTCAAAACCGCGTATCAGGTCGCTCGGATGGGTACTGTCAGCGGCGCGGCCGAAATCTTGGGCGTTCACCATGCCACCGTGATCCGCCATATCGACGCGATCGAAGCGCGGCTGGGCGTCAAGTTGTTCCAGCGCCACGCCCGTGGCTATACCCCAACCGATGCCGGAGAGGACCTTCTGCGCGTGGCTCAGGCCACCGAAGATCAGTTCAATCAGTTGGTGGGCCGAATGAAAGGGCGTGGCGATGATGTGTCGGGCGAATTGGTTGTGACGTCTCTGGCCTCGCTGGCGCCCTTGGTCGTTCCCGCCCTGTCCGAGTTTCAATCAATGCATCCGGGTCTGATCGTGCGTTACCTCACCGGAGACCGCCTGTTCCGCCTGGAATACGGCGAGGCGCATGTGGCCATCCGTGCGGGTGCCGCCCCGGACCAACCCGACAATGTTGTGCAGCCGTTTATCGAACAGGAGGTCGGCTTGTTTGCCAGCAAGTCATATATCGAGCGCCGAGGCAAACCAGCGAGCATTGACGAATTTGCAGACCACTTGTTTGTCGGCACGGACGATGAAAACAGCCGCGCTCCGTTTTCCAAGTGGTTGCGTGCTACTGTCCCGGCCGAGGCCATCGCATTCCGCTGTACCAACAATTTCTGCTTGCGCGAGGCGGTTCTGGCCGGGGCCGGGATCGGTTTCATGGCCCGGTGGGAGGCATCGCGCGATCCGGAGTTGGTCGAAGTTATTGAGCCCTTGCCCGAATGGTTCGGCAAACTTTGGCTGGTGACCCATGTCGACCTGCATCGCACGACCAAAGTGCAGGCCTTCCTATCGTTCCTTAAGAAAGAATCCAAAGGTTGGCTCTCGTGACACCGCAGGGGCGTGGTCATTTGGCAATGATCACATTCACTCTGCTGGTGGCGGGTAGTTTCTCGTTGGGATCGATTGTTGCCAACCAGATTGCACCGTTGGCGATTACAGCCGGACGGTTTCTGATTGCGGCCGTCATCATCGGCATTGCGGCGCTTGCCACCACCGGGTTGCCGCGCAGCGCTGCGCACGCGCCGTGGCGATACGCTGTTTTGGGCGGGCTGTTCGCCACTTACTTTGTTCTTATGTTCTACGGCCTGAAAACCGCCGATCCGGTCAGCACATCCGCGGTCTTCACCCTGACGCCGATCATGTCGGCCATCGCCGGATGGGTTCTGCTGCGCCAGATCACCACGCCGCGCATGGCTTTTGCATTGACGGTGGGGGCTACCGGGGCTTTGTGGGTTATCTTTCGCGCCGATTGGCAGTCCTTTCGCGCCTTCGAGATCGGTGGCGGAGAGATCATCTTTTTCTGGGGCTGCATGGCGCATGCAATCTACACGCCGATGGTGCGTAAACTGAACCGGGGCGAGCCCGCAGTCGTCTTTACATTTGGAACACTGGTTGCTGGTTGTGTGATCCTGACGGTGGTCGGTTGGTCGGACATCCGTGCAACCGATTGGGCGAGCCTGCCGTTGATCGTCTGGGTCAGTCTGCTGTATCTTTCTATCTTCGCAACGGCCTCCAGTTTCGTTCTGGTCCAGTTTGCAGCGCTACGCCTGCCTTCGGCCAAGGTTATGGCCTATACTTATCTGATCCCCAGCTGGGTGATCCTGTGGGAAATCGCGCTTGGTCGGCCTGCGCCAACCGTCATGGTGCTGGTCGGTGTGGTTTTAACCGCGATCGCGCTGGTTCTGCTGCTCAAAAGCGAAGAGCAACCTGCGAAAGACACTGTGCCGGTCTCGGAATGACCCTTGTCTTTTGGCCGTAATCCAACAACCCTCGGGTCTGATGGACCATCCCGGAGGAAATGATGAAGAAAGCTGTTCTATTCGTCGCCGGTGCGATGTTATCCGCCTGTACGCAAGGAGGCGGGAAGGTGTCTTCAGAGACCGACCTTCAAGGCAGTTGTGAGGCGCTCGTATCGGCTGAGACGGGTGTTCAGGCCGCTGACGTCAGCGCGATCTCGACCGAATCCGTGCCGACTGGAACAATCACGACAATTGAGGTCACTGGCGCTCAAGCACCGTGGTTGTGTCTTGCGGATGCAACGGGTGTGATCATCGGTGTCGAGTATAGTCAGGAAGGCTAGCTGAGAACGGGCCAAACCGACTGAAATGGTCGCGGTCTTCTACATGAGGCAGATCAATGTGCTCTTTTCCTGAGCCCGTTAACATCGGCGGGAGGAGGAAGATGCCATGTTTAGTCATATTATGATCCCGGTCGATATTCACTTGCCACCGGAAATTCGCAAAGCTCTGGATGTCGCGGCGCAGATGGCGAAATGGCAAGGCGCCCGGATCACGATCGTCAGCGTGACCGGAACACAGCCAGGCGACGTCACGCATTCAAATGCGGCGATCAGCACCGAGCTGCAAGCCATTGTGGATCAACTTACTGAGCAGAGCGGTACTGAAGTTTCGGCACGCAATATCCATTCCGTAGATGTAGCTGCCGAGGTAGATGGTGACCTTACGCGCGCCGCCGAAGAGATTGGGGCCGACCTGATCGTTGTTGGGACGCACGCACCGCGTATCACTGACCACATTTTTTCCAGCCATGCCGGATATCTGGCCAAACACGCCAAAGTATCGGTGTTTGTCGTTAGATAGGTCTAGGGATCGTCTGTTGCGGGCAGTTCGACTTCCAGAAATCGTTCAAACGCATCCAGATTGACTGGTTCGAACTGACCGAACCCCTGCATCCAGACGGATGCTGCGCGCAGCGCATCCGGTTCCAGTTTGCACCACTTCACTCGCCCGCGCTTTTCCTGGCTGATCAACCCGGCCTTGGTCAGAATGATCAGATGTTTCGAGATCGCGGCTAGCGACATCTCGAACGGGTCGGCGACGTCGGTGACGGCCATATCATCCTCAAGCAGCATTGCAAGGATGGCGCGGCGGGTCGGGTCGGCGAGGGCCGCGAAAACGGTATCGAGGTCATTGGACATGCCATCGCTCAATCACAGCGCCCGGTTTTGGTCAACCATTTGGTTGAATATATGAATTGAGTGGTTTTTACGTGCGCCGATGGAAGAGGGCAACTTCAGGGTGCCTCGAGCTCATGAATAAATCACCTAAAAACAATTGTTTAACGTGCGGCAAATCGAACATTTAACACCGTTGACTCTGTGCCCCGCGCCCCTTAGCACCCTACTCAAGACTGTGCGAGGGAATTGCCCGTGACCGATGACGACCAAAAGCAGCGTATGGCGCAGCTGGAGGCCAAGATCGACGCGGCAAAAAAGGCCAAAGCGCCGAAACCTCGTGCGGATGCTGACGTATCCGGGGGCGAGCTAGCCTGGAGGATGGTCATCGAAATGGTATCCGGTCTGGGGATCGGATTTGGCATCGGATACGGGCTGGACAGCCTGCTCGGGACAATCCCGATCTTTCTGGTGCTGTTTACAATACTGGGCTTGATCGCCGGGGTGAAGGTTATGCTCCGCAGCGCACAGCAGGCTCAGGAAAAGCAAACGGCGGCTGAGGCAGCCGACAAGGACGAGAGGGACTGAACGTGGCGACTGAGACCACCGCAGCAGAAGGCAGCAGCCTGGTTTTTCATCCGATGGATCAGTTCATCGTCAAGCCGCTTTTTGGCGGTGACACGATTGCCTGGTACACACCTACCAATGTGACCCTGTGGTTGTTCCTTGCCATTCTGGCCATCATCGGCCTGTTGGTCCTGAGCACCTCGAAGCGCGCTATCGTTCCGACCCGTATGCAATCGATCGCGGAACTGGCTTACGGCTTCATCTACAAGATGCTCGAAGACATTTGCGGTAAGGAAGGCGTCAAATACTTCCCCTATGTCATGACCCTGTTCATGTTCATCGTGACCGCGAACTTCCTGGGTCTGATCCCGACGTCGTTCACGACGACATCCCATTTCGCCGTCACCATTCCGTTGGCGTTGGCCGTATTCCTGACCGTGACCATCCTGGGTTTCGTCAAGAACGGTGCCGCGTTTTTGGGACTGTTCTGGGTTTCAAGCGCGCCACTGGCGCTACGTCCGATCCTGGCGATCATCGAGCTGATCTCGTACTTCGTGCGCCCGGTCAGCCACTCCATTCGTCTTGCCGGTAACGTCATGGCAGGCCACGCGGTTATCAAGGTTTTCGCAGGATTCGCCGCGATTGCCGTGATCTCGCCCGTGTCGGTTCTGGCGATCACCGCTATGTACGGTCTTGAGGTCCTGGTGGCCTTCATTCAGGCCTACGTCTTCACCATTCTGACCTGTGTTTACCTGAAAGATGCGCTGCATCCTTCGCACTAAGGTCTGATACCCAAACATCGAAACTTCCAATTCGTAAGGAGAAACATCATGGAAGGCGATCTCGCACACATCGGCGCAGGCCTGGCAGCAATCGGTTCCGGCGCAGCCGCAATCGGGGTGGGCAACGTTGCAGGCAACTTCCTGGCCGGCGCCCTGCGCAACCCTTCGGCGGCTGCTTCGCAGACCGCAACCCTGTTCATCGGTATCGCATTCGCAGAAGCCCTGGGGATCTTCGCATTCCTGGTCTCGCTGCTGCTGATGTTCGCCGTCTAATCTGCGGAACCTGATCCTTACGCGCAGGTGGGTCCAAGCCATAGCGGCCCACCTGTTGTAAAGACAACGTTCCGACGGAGGACATCATGGCGACAGAACCCGTATACGAAGAGATTGCAGGTACCTGCGTTGACTCTCATGGGTCGGCGATCGGGATGCCCCAGCTCTGCTTCGATTGGTTCCCCAACCAGATTTTCTGGCTGGTCATTACGCTGGTCGTCATCTTTCTGGTCCTGTCTCGCGTGGCCTTGCCCCGCATCGCGGCAATCCTGGCGGAACGTCAGGGGACCATTACAAATGACCTGGCTGCGGCCGAAGATCTGAAGGCCAAAGCGGTCGAGGCTGAAGAGGCCTATAACAAGGCGCTGGCCGATGCCCGTTCTGAGGCACAGCGTATCGCAGCAGAAGCCCGCGCTGAAATTCAGTCTGGTCTGGATGACGCGATTGCCAAGGCAGACGCGGAAATCGCTGCAAAGGCGGCTGAATCGGAAAAGGCAATTGCCGATATCCGAGCCGGCGCGCTGGAAAGCATTCAAGTGGTTGCCAAGGACACGGCAGCTGAACTGGTCACAGCTCTGGGCGGCGAGGCGGATGCCAAAGCCATCGACAGTGCAATTGACGCGCAGACGAAAGGATAAGTGACATGCGGAATACTCTTGCCCTTATCCTGACCGTCGGCACCGCCAGCCCCGCGCTGGCCGCAAGTGGCCCGTTCTTCTCGCTTGGCAACACCGACTTTGTGGTCCTTCTGGGCTTCATCGTTTTCATCGCGGTCCTGTTCTACTTCAAGGTTCCGGGTATGATTGGTGGCGCGCTGGACAACCGCGCCGACGGCATCAAATCCGAACTGGATGAAGCCCGCGCCCTGCATGAAGAGGCACGCAGCCTGTTGGCCTCGTACGAGCGCAAGCAGCGTGAAGTGCAGACCCAAGCGGATGCCATCGTGGCTGCAGCCAAAGAAGATGCTGTTCTGGCGGCAGAACAGGCAAAGGTCGATTTGGAGAAATCCATCGCCCGCCGTCTGGCTGCAGCTCAGGACCAGATCGCTTCGGCTGAAGCGTCAGCTGTCAAGGAAGTCCGTGATCAGGCCATCACCGTTGCGGTATCGGCTGCCAACGCGGTTCTGGCCAAGCAGATGACGGCCGCACAGGCGAACAAACTGATCGACGCAGCGATTGCGGATGTTGGTGACAAACTGCACTGATTTTCACAACCGTTGAAGAATCTTGACCCGGAAGCTTGCTTTCGGGTCAAAGTGTTTTTGCGCCTCTGTTTTTCAGTCAATTGGAGGTCCCATGAACATTCTAGGAAGTGTCCGCTTTGGTGGGGACGCACTGGTTGCAACGCTGGCCCGCATTGACCGTCTGAGACGACAACTGCCCCGCAGCCACGTAATCATCGCCACAAACGACAATTCCGGCGAAACGGATCAGGTTCTGAAGGCGTTTGTCGAGAAGAACTCGGATGTCTATGTATTGGTTCCTAATTGTTTGCCTCGGCTCCTCGAGATGTAACGTTCCGGGGTGGAAGGACTAGATCGCCAATGAATTTGCCAAAGATTAGCCTGGTCATCCCCAATCTGAACTGTGCCGGGTTTCTGGAGCAGACCATTACCTCGGTGCTGGATCAATCCTACCCAGATCTTGAATTGATCCTGTCCGATGGCGGCAGCACAGACGGATCGCTGGAGATTGTCGAACGCTACCGGGATGCGTTCAGCCACGTGTTGTCCGGGCCGGATACCGGGCAGGCTAATGCTGTCAACAAGGGCTTTGCCGTGGCCACGGGCGAGGTCATGGGGTGGATCAATTCCGACGATATGCTTATGCCCGGAGGGTTGGAAACAGTGGGGTCCCTGTTCGCGGGAAACTCGGGTCCCGAGTGGATCACCGGCAAACTCACGACGATTGACGAATCCGGGCACGTTCTGCGCGCGGGCCGGCCCAGGCCGGTTTCATACCCTCGGCTTCTGGCGGGCGACTATCAATGGATTCAACAAGAGTCGACCTTTTGGCGGCGCAGCCTGTGGGACAAGGCAGGCAGCGGATTGGACGAATCTTTGAAATTGGCGGTGGATGGGGAATTGTGGCTGCGCTTTTTGCGTCACGCGGACCTGGTTCCGGTTCATACCGGCATCGGCGCGTTTCGCTTTCGTACGGGACAACGCTCTGAGGCGATGGATGCTTACCACGCCGAGATGCTTGAGGTTATTGAACGCGAGCGACAAAGGCCGATTATCGTTGGTGACATTGTAGAATCGGTTCTGAAGGAACCGCTGAAACTCAGGACGCGCGAGGAAGCAGATCAGGCATTTCCAACGCTTCGTCGCTCTGATCCGAAGCCTTTGAAACCTTTAGATTTGTGGAAGTCCAGGTTGGTCAGCAGGTTGCGTGGATTGTGACCAGGGATAAAACGTCGATGCCAAAATAAATGCTTACCGGGCAGCTGGGTACGTTCTTGTCCGATGCAGAATTCGTTGAGCGCCATATGGCCGCTTAGGTGGCTGCGCCGAAACCATGAAATATTGTATTGCGGCGCAAGTCTTGTCCGGCAGAACAATCACGAAATGACGCGGCGTGTCAGGGACCTTCAGCGCAAGCGTTAAGTGGTGCCTGCCTCGTGTTGAAGGCGTTGCTGAGCGATTTGTTCGTTTCTTTTTGCTTTTTGTTGATCGGCCATGCAGCGTTCAACAAAGCTCAGGTGTTCTTGAACCGCCTGTCTGGCAGCGGCCGGGTCGCGTGCCTGAAGCGCGGTGTTGATGGCGCGGTGCTGGTCCAGGATGGCCTCGCGCGTAGTTTGCTGCTGGAACATCATCTGGCGGTTATAGAACACGCCTTGCCGCAACAGATCGAACATTGACCGCATCATATGCAACATGACCACATTATGGCTGGCCTCGATGATAGCCATGTGGAATTGCGCGTCCAGCTGCGCCTCATCTTCGGTCGCATTGCTGGTATGGGCGGCTTCCATCTTTGCAAAAATCGTCTGTACCACCTTCAGGTCGCTGTCCGACCCCAACCGGGCCGCGCGTTCGGCGGCCAACCCTTCCATGTCGCGCCGGAACGAGAGGTAATCGAATACCGCCTCGTCATGACTGCCGAACAGCCGGATCAGCGCCGGGGAGAAGGCTGAGCCCAGAACCTCGGCCACATAGATCCCGGATCCTGCTTTTGCTGTTAGCAACCCTTGGCTTTGCAGGTCCGCGATCGCGTCGCGCAGGGACGGCCGGGATACGCCCAGCCGCTCGGCCAATTCGCGTTCGGCGGGCAGACGTTCGCCGGGGCGCAGTATGCCGCGCAGTATCAGCAGTTCAATCTGGCGAACCACCGCGATTGAAAGCTTTTCGGTCTGAACTTTTTGAAAAGGCATACAGGCGTCATTCCGGAAATTGGTCAAATGATATGACCATGGATGGCGGCGAGGTTCAAGAATTCGGGTTCACGCGGCTTGAAAAGATTAGGTCAGTATTGTTGACTTTATACTGTTCCTCTCTACGCTAGCCGTGAATGAGAGCGGAGGAGACTCATGTCTACGCACGAATTGTTCGCCACGCGGACATCCCGGATGAAAGCGTCTGAGATACGCGAATTGTTAAAGCTGTTGGATCAGCCGGGGATCATCTCGTTTGCAGGCGGCATCCCCGATCCCGCGTTGTTTCCAGCCGAAGGGTTCTCTGCCGCCTTTCAAGCTGCGTTGGGGCCGGACCAGCAGGCCCAGGCGCTGCAATATTCCGTCAGCGAAGGCTACGTCCCGCTGCGGGAATGGCTCGTCGACCACATGCGTTCAATCGGAGTGGAATGCGGGCTTGAGAACATTCTGATCACATCGGGCTCGCAGCAGGCGCTGGATTATCTGGGTAAACTCTATCTGTCGCCGGGCGATACTGCGTTGGTCGGATGGCCGACTTATCTGGGCGCGCTGGCCGCATTCAATGCCTATGAACCGCGGTTTGACCGGCTCAGCATCAATGGCAATCGGGGCGCGGCAGAATACGCGGCGTCAGCGGGCGAAGGCGCGGTCAAATTCGCCTATCTCTCGCCCGACTTCGCCAACCCGACAGGCGAAACCGTGGATCTGCGGGGGCGGGAGGCGCTGCTGGATCTGGCAGATGAGTTGAACTGTGCGGTGATCGAGGATGGCGCCTATCAGGCCCTGCGTTATGACGGGGATGCCATCCCCTCGGTTCTGGCACTGGAATTGGCGCGTAAAGGGTCGATTGAAGATTGCCGCACGATCTATTGCGGAAGCTTTTCGAAAACCCTGTCACCGGGGTTGAGGGTTGGTTGGGTCGTGGCGGCAAAGCCGGTGATTTCTCAATTGGTGCTGATGAAACAGGCTGCCGATCTTCATTCGGCGACCATCAACCAGATGGCCATTGACCAGGTGGCACGGGCTTGCTTCGACACGCATATCCCGATGCTGCGTCGTGTCTATGGTGCCCGCCGCGACGCCATGTTGCAGGCGTTGCAGGACCATATGCCCGATGGCGTGCAGTGGACCAAGCCCGAAGGCGGCATGTTCGTGTGGTTGACATTGCCGGTCGGTACAAACGGGGCCGAACTGTTAGCCCGGGCGCTGGACACGGTCAAAGTCGCCTTTGTCCCGGGTGGAGCCTTTTTCCCGGACGGCAGCGGGACCAACACGATCCGGCTGAGTTTCTCAAACTCGGATGAGGATACAATCCGCGAAGGTATTCAGCGATTGGGCGAGGTTCTGCGCGCCTGACCGGCGGAAAGGTTTTGTTAACCTTGATGGCGCAATGCTGGGGGTATGATCCGGTATCTGTCCCTCCTAGTGCTGGCCGCTTGCTCGGCCGGCACGCCCCACTTTCGCGATGTGCCTGCGACCCGTGTGGCGGTGAACGGCAGTGTATTTGACGTGCGGATCCGCGATCAACTGGCTGAGGCTGTACGCATCAATTCTCAATATGCTCCGCGCCTTGGCCCCGTACGCGACCGGGCCGCACTGGCTATGGCACAGGTGTCGGGTTGCCCGTTGCTGGATGTTCTGGGCGACGCTGCGGTCACTGTGGGCATTCTGGGTTGCGACCGGGAACTTGGGAAAAAGCTGATTTTCGGCAGCCTTCTTCGCGGTCCCTATGAATGTTCCGACTATGGCTACTACGAAGACTATGGCTATCAGGTTTTTGAGTGTGCTCCTTACTGAGATACGCGCTTTTTTGCGTATTTTGGCAAGATATTGTGGATAACTTGGCATGAAATCCCATATCCTGCGTTACTCCGTTGACTCACCCCCAATGGGTTGCGCAGACTTCCAGATATAGGAATCATGGGACGAGCGGCCTTTGCGTTTCAGCAAACTCAAACTCACCGGCTTCAAAAGCTTTGTTGACCCGACCGATCTGATCATCGCGGATGGGTTGACCGGTGTGGTGGGCCCAAATGGCTGCGGCAAGTCCAATCTTCTGGAAGCGTTGCGTTGGGTGATGGGTGAAAATCGCCCCAAATCCATGCGCGGTGGCGCGATGGAAGATGTGATCTTTGCCGGGGCCGCGACGCGTCCGGCACGCAATTTTGCCGAAGTTGTCCTGACAATGGATAACTCGGAGCGGTTGGCGCCCTCGGGGTTCAATGACAGCGACCAATTGGAAATCGTTCGCCGCATTACGCGTGATGTGGGCAGCGCCTACAAAACCAATGGTAAGGACGTGCGGGCGCGTGACGTGCAGATGCTGTTCGCTGACGCCTCGACCGGTGCGCATTCACCGGCGCTGGTGGGGCAGAACCGCATTGCCGAGTTGATCAACGCCAAGCCCCGTGCACGCCGCCGCATTCTGGAAGAGGCGGCGGGTATTTCGGGCCTTTATCAGCGCCGCCACGAGGCGGAGCTTAAGCTGAAGGGCACCGAATCCAACCTGACCCGTGTCGATGACGTGCTGGAGCAACTGGGCACCCAATTAGCGCAGCTTGCGCGTCAGGCGCGTCAGGCGGCGCGGTACCGCGAGATTGGCGAGCAGCTAAGGCAGGCCGAGGGCATGCTGCTCTATCGACGCTGGAAAGAGGCCGACATGGCCCGCCAGCAAGCCGAAGACGTCTTGCGCGAGCGGATCACCGAAGCTTCCCGTGCCGAGGCCGAAGCGCGCGCCGCCAGTACCAAGCGGTCTGAAATCGAGGAAACTCTGCCACCGTTGCGCGAGGAGGAGGCAATCGCCGCCGCCGTCTTGCAACGTCAGCAGGTGCAGCGTGATCAGCTGGCTGATCAAGAAACCCGCGCGTGTCAGACGATCGAGACGCTGGCCAACCGAATTCAGCAGTTGGCCAACGATATCGAACGCGAAACCGGCCTGAACCGGGACGCGGGCCAGATGATCGAGCGTCTGGAATGGGAAGCACGCGAACTGGCCAAAGCGGCAGAAGGGCATGACGACAAAGTGGCTAAGGCCGCCGAGATCGCGCGCGAAGCCGCATCTGTGCTGCAGGATCGTGAAGATCACTTGTCGCAGGAAACCGAGGATATGGCGCGTCTTGTAGCCCGTCACCAGTCGGCGCAACGATTGGTCGAAGACAGCCGTAAGACACTGGCCCGGTCCGAGGGTGAGGAAGAGAAAGCCCGTGGTGCAGTAGACGAAGCCCGAGATGCTTTGACCCGCGCCAGCGAAGCATACGAACAAGCGCAGGAAGGCGAGGAAGAAGCGCGCGAGGCTGCAGAGGCCGCCGAAGAAGCGCTGGCTGCGGCAGATGAATTGCGCAACGAAACGCAGGCGCGCGAGGCCGAGGCGCGCGCTCAGCGATCCGAGGCAGAGGGTGAATTGGGTGCAATCCGCGCTGAGACATCGGCCCTCGCCAAACTGGTCGAACGGGATACGGCCGAAGGCGGGCAGGTTCTGGATCTGCTGCGGGTCGAGCCCGGTTATGAAAAGGCGCTGGGGGCGGCACTGGCTGACGACCTGCGTACACCGTTGGTCGACGCCGACGGACCGTCGGGCTGGGTACAAGTTTCGGGCTATGATGCAGATCAGCCCTTGCCCGACGGGGCCGAACCATTGGCGCTGCATGTCTCGGGCCCAGACCGTCTGAGCCGCCGGATCGCTCAGATCGGGTTGGTTGATGCGGATCAGGGCGCGCAGCTGCAAGCCTCATTGAAGCCGGGGCAGCGTCTGGTGTCCCGTTCAGGTGACTTGTGGCGTTGGGATGGATTTCGGGCATGGGCCGAGGATGCGCCAAGCGCTGCAGCCTTGCGGTTGGAGCAGCTCAACAAGCTTGAAGCTCTGAAACAGGAACTTACCCGCGCCGAAGCGCAGGCTGATGGTGCCCGCGCCGCGCATGAAGCGCTGTCGCAGCAATTGGCGGACGTCACCGAAGCAGACCGCCGGGCCCGCGAAGCCCGCCGAGCAGCCGACCAGCGGATGGCGGAAACCGCGCGTCAGCTGAGCCGGGCCGAGGCCGACCGCAATCTGGCGCAGGGTAAGCTGGAAACTCTCGCCCTTGCTGTTGACCGGCACAAGGAAGATGCCATGTCAGCCCGCGCGCAACTGCGCGAGGCCGAGGGAGCGCTGGATGGCCTGGGTGATGTCGATAGCGCGCGTGCGCAGGTCGAGGACATCAAGCAAACGGTTGAGGCCGCAAGGATCACCATGCTGACCCATCGTTCATCCCATGATGAGCTGCGCCGCGAAGGCGAGGCGCGGACGCGGCGGGCTCAAGAAGTGACAAAGGACCTCAGTGGGTGGCGGCACCGGTTGGAGTCAGCAGAAAAACGTATCTCGGAATTGGTCGAGCGCAAGGAAAGCTCTGAGGGGGAACTGTCTGAGGCGATGGCCGCCCCGGGTGAGATCGCCGAGGCGCGTGAAGAACTGAACGAGTTGATCGAAACAGCCGAGGCCCGGCGCGCCGAGGCCGCCGACAAGCTTGCCGAGGCTGAAACGCAGCAGCGCGAGGTTGTGTTGGCCGAGCGTGAGGCTGAACGTTTGGCGTCGGAAGCCCGCGAATCCCGCGCGGCGGCCGAGGCGCGCTGTGACGCAGCCAAGGAAGGCGTCGTGGCCGCCGCTGAGCGGATCGCTGAAGACCAGCAGCTGACGCCGAACCAGTTGCTGAACCAACTGGATGTGAACCCCGACCAGATGCCTGCCGCCGACGCGCTGGAGGCCGAAGTGAACCGCCACAAGCGTCAACGAGACGCAATGGGTGCGGTGAACCTGCGCGCCGAAGAAGACAGCAAAGAAGTTCAGGAAGAGTTTGACACACTGAACAGCGAAAAGGCCGATCTGGAAGAGGCGATCAAGGCCCTGCGCAGCGGCATCGCCAGTCTTAACCGCGAGGGTCGTGAGCGTCTGCTGACTGCGTTCGAACAGGTGAATTCTAACTTCGCCATGTTGTTCAAGCATCTGTTCGGCGGTGGCGAGGCCAATCTGGTCATGGTTGAAAGCGATGATCCGCTGGATGCCGGACTGGAAATTATGTGCCAACCGCCAGGCAAGAAGCTGTCGACGCTTAGCCTGTTGTCGGGCGGTGAACAGACCCTGACCGCCACGGCGCTGATCTTTGGCGTCTTCCTCGCCAACCCCGCGCCGATCTGTGTGCTGGATGAGGTCGACGCGCCGCTGGATGACGCCAACGTCACCCGTTTCTGTGATTTGCTGGACGAAATGTGCCGCCAGACGGACACTCGGTTCCTGATCATCACCCACCACGCGGTGACCATGGCGCGGATGGATCGGTTGTTTGGCGTGACCATGCAGGAACAGGGCGTCAGTCAATTGGTTTCGGTCGATCTGAAAAAGGCCGAACAGATGGTCGCCTGATCGTTCACTGCAACGTTATGCCCCAATCGCCCGGTGGCGGGTTAAGGTGGCCGTATGACCCGATATCTGATCCTTGCCCTGTTGACTGCCAGCCCGGTTGTGGCGGCGGAATGGCCAACAAAACCCGGAGATGTCCCGCTTTCATCTGCCGATCTGGATGCCCTGGCGGGGCGAACGCTGACCTTCTATGACGACGGACAGTCCAAGTTTTCTGCTGGTGGGGCCTATTCCTTTACCTACGCCAGCGGGGAATCCGCGTTCGGGACATATTCCATCGCCGATGACGGCAGCGTCTGCATTGCCTATCGAAACGGATTCAGCCGCTGTGATCTCTATGTACGCAGCGGTAAGCGTTTGGTTTTGATTGACGAGAAAGGCAACCGATACCCGGTCCGGCCCGAGTAATTCGGCAGACTTCCCAGCGCATTCAAAACAGCATCTGGCATTGTGTTTGTGATTGCCTGGGCATGCAATAAGATCATGGGGCGACAGAGGTGCGCAGACCGCGGTGGCCAAAAAAGGAAAAGTAAGTGAGCGAAGCATCCAAAGACACACTGGCTCTTGGAAAACAACGCAGCTCTCATGGGCGTCAGCAGGACGATGGTGTGCTGGTGATCCGAAGTATCGCGATGCCGGCAGACACGAACCCTTCAGGGGATATTTTTGGCGGGTGGCTGATGTCGCAGATGGATTTAGCTGCCGGAAACATGGCCGGGCGGGTTTCGCAAGGGCGTGGTGCGACTGTGTCGGTTGAGGCGATGCAATTCCTGCGTCCGGTTAAGGTAGGGGATGAAGTCACACTTTATGCGACGCTGTTGAAAGTTGGGCGCACATCGATGCGCATTCACGTGGATGCATGGGCTCGCCCGAGGTATTCGGAAAAGGCGCAAAAGGTCACGGATGCGGATTTCGTATTTGTTGCGTTGGACGAAAATGGTGCGCCGCGACCGGTATTTGACGAGACATAAGTCGGCGGGGCGCAAATACGCCCCGGCCGACATTTGAGCGTTGCGTCAGAGGCTGTTCAACAACTCTGCCGTCGGCCACGCATCTGCTGGTAGCCCCAGTCGGGCTTGTTCCGCCTGAACAGCTGCGCGCGTTCCTGCACCGAGGATGCCGTCTATTTTGCCGACATCATGCCCACGCGCTTGTAATTTTGTCTGCAGCTGCTTCATCTGCGCACCCGACAGGCCTTGTGGCGGGGAACCTGCGTCGTAGATTTGCCCTCCCTCCAACCGCGTGCCGAAATAGGCGGCAGTCAGGACATAAACAAAGCTCTGGTTCCATTCGAAATAGACGTCAAAGTTTGGATAGGCCAAAAATGCGGGGCCGTTGCGACCCTGCGGCAGGATCAGCGATGCGGGCAGGTTGGCCAATGATCCGCTGCGCGCCTGAACGCCCATCGCCTGCCACTCTGATACGGACCGCGACTTGCCGGGTCCGGACAGGGACCAGTCCATCTGGGCGGGAACAGTCACCTCCTGCAGCCATGGTTCACCCGGACGCCAGCCCAGATGCGACAGCATCTTGCCGCCCGACATCAGCGCATCCGGGGCCGAGGTTTTTAACGAGACCTTGCCGTTGCCATCCCCGTCCACGCCATTTTCCAGAATGTCGCGGGGCAGCATTTGCACCATGCCGATCTCACCTGCCCAGGCACCGGTCGTGCGGTTGGGGTCAAAATCCCCTTGGCTGTAGAGTTCGATGGCAGCAAAAACCTGTGGGCGGAACAGCTTAGGGCGGCGGCAGTCATGCGCCAGAGTGACCAGAGCGTTGCGGGTGTTGAAGTCACCTTGTACCGCGCCATAGTCGGTCTCGAACGCCCAGAATGCCAGCAGTACACCGCGCGACACGCCATATTCCCGCTCTATCCGGTCGAACACCGCATCGTATTTGCGAGACATGGATTTGCCGCGATCTATCCGGTTCTGCGAGATCAGGCGGCGTGAAAAATCGATGAACGGTATTTGGAATACGCCTTGCGCCCGATCCGCCTTTAGAACCGCGCTGTCCTGCTGAACACCTTTGAAAAAGCTGTTCACGGTGGATTTGTCGAACCCTTGCTGAACGGCCTCGGCCTTCAGACCCTTCACAAAGGAATTGAACCCGCCGCCACATTGGGCCAGGGCGGGAGAGGCGAGCAGGGTGGCGGCAATGATGCCGGAGAGAAAACGCATTTTTAGGTCCCTCAGAAAATGAAATTTGCCCCAACCCACACCGACACGAGGCCCAGTGCAAGCCCCCAAACCCGCCAAAGCATGTCACATGCGCGGAAAATCTCCGGCGCGCCGATGTTACGTGACGCATCACCGTTGACCCAGGCCAGATCGCGGACCTGACCATCATAGCTGCGTGGCCCGGCTAGGGCGACGTTTAAGGCGCGCGCCATGGCGGCCTCGGGCCAGCCTGCGTTGGGTGAGATATGGCGGCGCGCATCCGCGACCATTTCGGGCCAGCGCGCCCATTGGCCGGAGTACGCCACGATCATCACGCAGGTCAGACGGGCGGGAATAAGGTTCAACACATCGTCTAGACGCGCAGCGGCCCAGCCGAAATCGCGGTACTTTTCTGATCGGTAGCCGATCATGCTATCGGCGGTGTTGACCGCCTTGTAGATCAGCAATCCAGGCAGGCCCGCAACCAGAAACCAAAACGCGGGCGCAATTACTCCGTCGCTGAGGTTTTCAGCGGCGCTCTCAATCGCTGATCGGGCGACCTGCGCTTCAGTCATATCCCGCGTATCGCGCGAAACAATCATGGCAACCTTGGCGCGCCCGTCGACCAACGAGGCGCGCAACCCTTCGCCCACGTCGCGGACATGGGTCACCAGTGACTTCTGTGCCAGCAGAATTGCGGCAAGGATGATCTCGATCACTGGCCCAAACACGGTCAGCGCGCGGCCCAGAGTCACTGCGCCAAAGATCAGCAGCACCACGATGGCCACGCCTTTCAGGCGTCTATTCGTTCCGTGGTTCAGACGCTGATCCAGCCAGCCGATGGCGGTGCCGATCATCACTGCCGGATGACGAATGCGCGACCAGAGCCAATCTGGCTCTCCTAGCGCCGCGTCCAGACACATGGCGCAAACCAGCAGGAAAGCTGTGCTCACAACGCGGCCTCAAGCCGGCTCCACCCGTCTGCGGGCGGTAAGCCAAGGCGCAGATAGGTGTTTGAGTAGGGGAATATACGGCTCCAGATATGGGCGCGGGCCAGTTTGGCCTGCCAAGCGGCGGCATCGTCGACGTCATAAAGGCGGAACAATGTGGTGCCGCCGACCAGTTCTGCACCTTTGCCCGTAACGAACCCGTCCAGCCGATCTGCCGCATCCGCCAATTGCTGACGGGTCGCCTTGGCCCAGTCTATGTCCTGCAGCGCCTGTTCCCCGATCCGAAGGGCAGGGCCCGAGACGGACCACGGCCCGGTCAGATCGTTCAGCTTTGAGATCAGGTCAGGGCGGCCAATCGCAAATCCCAGTCGTAACCCGGCCAAACCCCAGAACTTGCCGAAACTTTTCAACACGATCACACCGGGCTGCTCGGCCAGATGAATTAGGGATGCGTCAGGGCAAACGTCACAAAAACTCTCATCAATCACGGTCAGCGGGGCATCGGCGTCCTCTACGGTCCAGATACGTCCATCCGGATTATTCGGGTGCACAAGGACGCGCGCCTCGGCTGGGCCGTTCGACTGAACTGTCCAACCCTGCGCGGAGAAAGCTGCCGCGTGTTCGTTGTAGGTAGGTGCTGTGATCTGAACCCGACCCGTCGCAGCAAGTGCAGGCATGCGGGCGATTACTGCTGAAGCGCCGGGCGCGGGCAGAATCGCTGCACCTTTGGGAACGGACCAGAACTGGCGTGCTGCGGCAGACAGCCGTTCGAACGCACCGTGATCCGGCAGCGCGGCCCAATCCGATGGGGTCAGTCCCGACACCGGATACGGGTGTGGGTTGATGCCGGTGGACAGGTCCAGCCAGTTGTCGCGTGCCCCGCCGAACCGGGCGATAGCACCGTCCAGTCCGCCGCCATGGTCGCGCGCGGCACGGGGGTTCAAATCTGCGTTTGGGCTTGCCATCGATGTTCTCGCCGGAATTGCGCGTTTGTTGTGCTTCAAGCGGATTTTCGCCGCTTACACAAGCAAATCCGCGTGATCGGCCCGGATGACCGGCACCATTAACACTTTGTTAAGGAATAAGCGTGATCACAAACCACGGGGGTCGGCACCGCACACTCTACCAAGTGCCGAGGTTGTTGCAAATGAATGTACTGATTGTTGAGAGTAACCCCGACCTTGGTCGGGTCTGGAAAAGACATCTGGAACGGCAAGGCGCCGAAGTGACGCTTGTTGCCGGGCAAGAGGCTGCGATCCTTGCGCTGTACGGCACGGATTTCGATATCATCGTGCTGGATCTGGTGCTGGAAAATGGCAGCGCGTTGGCAGTGGCTGATTTCGCCAGCTATCGCCGCCCCGAGGCGCGGGTGATCTTTGTCACCAACACCACCTTTTTTTCAGACGGATCGATTTTTGCCCACAGCCCAAATGCGTGCGCTTATGTGCAAAGCGGCACGCCGCCAGAAGATCTGGCGGCGATGGTCGAGCATTACGCGGCGGGCCGCTGACCGCGCCCGTGCGGTTCCATGTAGTCCAAAACCGGGTTGGTCGGGATGATCCGATGCGGGTTGATGCTTTCGTGGCTATAGTGATAGTGGCGCACGATGTGATGCATGTTCACCGTCGAAGCGACGCCCGGCCATTGATACAACTCGCGCGTATAAGCCCAAAGATTCGGATAATCGATCAGCCGCCGCCGATTGCATTTGAAATGCAGATGATAGACGGGATCGAACCGGATCAGCGTCGTGAACAACCGCCAGTCAGCCTCGGTCATGCGATCACCCATCAGATAACGGTTTGAAGTCAAACGGTCTTCCAGCCAGTCCAGTGTTTCAAACAGCGGATCCACGGCGGCGTCATAGGCCTGTTGGCTGGTGGCAAAGCCTGACTTGTAGACGCCGTTGTTGACGTTGGAATAGATGCGCGCGTTCACTTCTTCGATTTCATCCCGCATTGTCTCGGGCCAGTAATCATCGGTATTTCCGGTGATCCCGTCAAAGGCCGAATTGAGCATGCGGATGATTTCCGAGCTTTCGTTCGAAACGATCGTCTGCTGTTTCTTGTCCCACAGGATCGGCACTGTGACCCGGCCCGAATAAGAAGTGTCGGCCTTGGTGTAAATCTGGTGGGCAAAGTCCAGACCATAGAGAGTGTCCCCGGTTGCCCCATTGCCATCAGTCTCAAAGGTCCAGCCCTTATCCAGCATGTCGGAATGCACAACAGAAACAGAGATGTGACTGGTCAAACCCTTCAGTTCCCGGAAGATCAGAGTTCGGTGTGCCCAGGGGCAGGCATGGCTTACGTAAAGATGATAGCGCCCGGATTCAGCGTTAAACCCGCCCTTGCCCGATGGTCCGGCGCTGCCATCTGTAGTCAGCCAGTTGCGGAACTGCGCGGCGCTGCGTTTGAACGCGCCGCCAGTAGATTTGGTGTCATACCAAGTGTCGTGCCATTTACCGTCGACCAACAGGCCCATCTCATGCCCTCCGAAAAGCGATTTAGCCAAACATAGGCGGTCGCAAGTGCCGTTCCTATGCGAGGACGCGCGCAATCTGCCTGCGCACACGCACAAGTTGGATTGGGATTTCTGTGCAACAAATTGATTTCTCGGCGCTGACTGTGACCGGGTTCACTGGATTTTTACAATTTGCGCCTCACAATAGAGTACTCTGTTGGGGGAAATTTTTATGAGTACGTATGTTTCAAAGGAAATTACTGCCGAATTGGATGCGGCCCGAATCGCCGGTTTGAAGAAAACCAGCCGCCTGCGTGTCGAAATTGGCGACAATTCCTATAAAATTCTTCGATTGTGGAAAGATGGCTTTACGGTTGAAGCCGAAACTACGCCGCAACTGCGCGGGCTCGTCGACATCTATGATGGCGCCAACCACCTGTACCAATGTCTGATCATCGCGGATGAGGATGAAGCAGGCGAAATGCGATACGAATTCAAGCGCAGCACGGCCGCTGCCGACAAGGCTCCGCTGGATTTCTACCGCGCGCCAGACGCGCCGATTGCGTTACTTGGGCACAAGGATTGAGGGCAGGGCCAACGACATTGCCGTTGGCCGCCTCTTTCACTGCAAATCAGCAAATGCGCGCTTTAGCCGTTCGCATGCCTCTTCGACCCGCGCACGCTGAGTAGCCAGGTTGAACCGTTCGAAGGTCTCACCCCCTGCGCCGAAACCGGGGCCTGAGGACGTTGCGATTTTGGCATCTTCGCGCAGGCGGCGGACAAACTCTTCATGGGGCATGCCGGTTCCTGAGAATTCTACCCAAGCCAGATAAGTAGCCTGCAACGGCATGGACCACAGACCAGGGATCTCGGCGATCGCTGCGTCAAAGACTTGGCAGTTGCCCGCCAGATGCGCGACCTGTTGGTCAACCCATGCCGCACCCTCGGGCGAATAGGCGGCAGTTATCATCGCCACGCCCAAAGCGCTGGGATCATAGTCCAACGTCTGAATGCGGTGCCGCATGGCCGCGCGCAGTTTGGGGTCCGGAATGATCATGTTACCGGTGCGCTGACCAGCGATGTTAAATGTCTTGGACGCCGCGGTCAGCGTCACGGTCCACGGCCGCGCATCCGGCGCGGCGACATCCATTGGCACAAACGTATTGCCGGGATAGACCAGATCGTGGTGGATCTCATCCGAGACCAAAATCAACCCATTACGTTCGGCGAATGCGGCCACGGCGCGCAGTTCATCCGGTGTCCACACCCGGCCCGAGGGGTTTTGCGGCGAGCACCACAGCAACAGCTTTTCCGACCCGTCCAGACGCGACTGAGCGTCGTCCAGATCCAGGCCATAGGTTTCGCCTTGGCGAACTAGCGGGCACTCGACAACGCGACGTCCCGATTTGTTCACCTTGTGGGCAAACTCATGGTAGACGGGGCTGAAGATGACGACGCCGTCGCCGGGTTCGCTCCAGACATCCAGAGACAGGGCGATCGCATTGCCTAACCCCTGTGAAGTCAGCACCCAATCGGTGTCGATGTCCCAGCTATGGCGGTTCTTCATCCACCACTGAATCGATGCCAGATAGTCCGGGTGAATCCACGAATACCCAAAGACCCCATGGTCAGCCGCTTTTCGAACGGCATCTATCACGCATGGTGCTGTTGGGTAATCGGAATCCGCGGTCCACATGGCCAGCCCATTCTGCGGCGACACGCCGTAGAGCTGCTCCATCTTATCCCATTTTGAACTGTTGGTTCCCCGGCGGTCGATCAGGTCGTTGAAAGTCATGTCTGCTCCATCTGTCCGGTCGAAAGCTAGCCACAATTCCGGCGGGTGCAAGGGGGGCGTTGCGGCGCGGGTCGGGATGGCCTAAATCAACCCCATGAAACGCAATATCCTGATCCATCCCGACCCCCGCCTGAAAAAGGTCTGCGCGCCTGTGGCAGATATCAGCGACGAGCTGCGCAAGCTGGCAGACGACATGCTGGAGACGATGTATGACGCGCCTGGCGTTGGTCTGGCCGCGCCTCAGATCGGTGTGCTGGATCGGTTGATCGTGTTGGACTGCGTTAAGGAAGAGGGCGAAGCCCCGCGTCCGCTGATCATGTTCAACCCCGAGGTCATCGCCTCGTCCGATGAGACCAATGTCTACGAGGAAGGCTGCCTGTCGATCCCCGATCAATTCGCCGAAGTCACGCGCCCCAAAGTTGTTGATGTCACGTGGATCGACCGGGATGGCAACTTGCAGCAGGACACATTCGATGGCCTGTGGGCGACCTGTGTCCAGCATGAGATCGACCACCTGAACGGCAAGCTGTTCATCGATTATCTCAAGCCGCTTAAGCGTCAGATGATAACGCGCAAGATGCAGAAACTAAAGCGCGAGCAGGCCCGCGCATGACCTCTCGCACCCGCCTGCCATGGCCCGATAAACGCCTGCGCACCAAGGCGGAGGACGTCGCCGAGATCACCGATGAAATCCACGCCATTTGGGACGACATGATCGACACGATGGAGGCGATGCCCGGTGTTGGCCTTGCCGCACCGCAGATCGGTGTCATGTTGCGGCTGGCTGTGGTGGACGGCTCGGTCGAACGCGGTAAGGCTGTGCGTTTGGCGAACCCAGAAATCCTGCACAGCTCAATCGAATTGCGCGAACATGATGAGGCCAGCCCGAACCTGCCCGGTGTCTCGGCCAAGTTGAAACGCCCGCGCGCGGTGACGATCAAGTTTCTGAACGAACAGGGCATGGTGGATCGCCGCGACTTTGTCGGGATCGAGGCCACAAGCGTACAGCACCAGATCGATCATCTGAACGGGAAGATGTATTTCGACCGGCTCAGCAAGGTCAAACGGGACATGCTGCTGCGCAAAGCCAAAAAGCTGGGGTAGAGATGCGCGTTGTATTCATGGGTACGCCCGACTTTTCGGTTCCGGTTCTGGATACGCTTGTCGAAGCTGGGCATGATATCGTCGCCGTATATTGCCAGCCCCCGCGCCCGGCTGGCCGGGGCAAAAAGGACCGACCGACACCGGTTCACGCACGGGCCGAAGCGTTAGGCCTGACTGTCCGCCATCCGGTGTCTCTGAAATCGTCAGATGAACAGGATGCCTTTGCTGCACTGAACGCAGATGTGGCTGTGGTGGTCGCTTATGGCCTGATCCTACCGCAGCCCATTCTGGACGCGCCTGCCCAGGGATGTCTGAATATCCATGCCAGCCTGTTGCCGCGCTGGCGCGGGGCGGCCCCGATCCATCGCGCCATCATGTCCGGCGATGCGCAAACCGGTATCTGCATCATGCAGATGGAGGCCGGTCTGGACACAGGCCCGGTTCTTATGCGCGAAGCAACCGATATCGGGATCGAGGAAACCACCGACCAGTTGCATGACCGGCTGTCGATAATGGGCTCCAAACTGATCGTTGGGGCTTTGCATGACCTGCCGAATCTGACGCCCGAGCCGCAGCCCGAGGTCGGTGTGACCTATGCCGCCAAGATCGACAAATCAGAGGCACGGATTGACTGGTCCCGGCCCGCAGCAGAGGTGGACCGGCAGATCCGCGGTCTGTCCCCGTTCCCAGGTGCCTGGACCGAGATTGACGGAGACCGCGTGAAACTACTGGCGTCGCGTCTGGCCGAGGGGCAGGGCGTACCCGGCGAAGCTCTGGACGATGCCTTGACAGTAGCTTGCGGCGAGGGTGCCGTTGATCTGTTGCGCCTGCAACGGGCGGGCAAAGGCGCACAGGATAAGGAAACCTTTCTGCGGGGCTGGCCTGTGGCCAAGGGAAGTCGGATTTAGAAGGAATAACAGACTTGTACATGACTTTGATGGGGACGGTGTTGATTGCAGCCGTCGTTGGAAGCCTTGCGGAAAAAACCGGGTTTACCCGAAACGGCTATCTGCAATCTATCATCATTTGTATCGGCGGTGCCTTTCTGTTTTTCTTTGCTCAGATCATGTTTGGCAGGATGTTCGGGTTTAACCTTGCTTTTGGGTCCCCGGGATTGAACGCTATTGTGTCATCCGTCGGCGCGCTGATCATCGTGCCGACCCATTGGAGGAAGTGACATGCCTGTCATCGCCCTGATCGTCATCGGAGCCGCCGCAGGGTTCCTGGCCACCCGTTTAATGCGGATCGAGGCCAACATCCCCACAACCATGTTGATTGGCATCGTTGGTGCACTGGTTGGCGGATTTCTGTTGCGGGCCTTGATCACCGTGGCAGGGTGGTTGTCCGGATTTGTAGGCGCGGTTCTGGGCGCGCTGCTGGTAATCTGGATATGGCAGACCTATCTGCGTCGTTGAGCGGGGCTACCGCTCGTCGCAAATCACTGTTGATCCCAACGATTTCGAATTGCGCGTCGCCATTTTGAAGCGATTGGCTTCCTCTGCTGACATCCAGTGCATTTCGTCCTCGGACGCTGCATCAAGCGTGAACCAATAAAAGGCCGGGTCGACACCAATATCATTGAAATAGTCGAGATAGCGATCGTGCTCGGGGTGGTTTTCGGGCAGGTTGGCAGCCACATATCCGCCGCCGCCCCAGCTATGAACCCCGACACATGCGCCAGGTTCCAGAGTGCGTCGATTGCCGGCCAGGAACAGATCAGTGCCACCAGAGGCGACCAAGCCGTTTGAGGGCACCACTGTATCGAACCCTTCTTCCCTGACAACGCGGCTGAAAATTACATTGGCATCATCATCGACCGAGCCTTCGATGTTCTGCAGCACAAGTGTTTTAATCCCGGGGTTCGAGGCAGTGATTTCTTCGAAAGCATCGAGCGTCGTGTGATCAATGGACCCCGAAGCAACGATTTCGTCCCCCTGCACAACGAAGCTGACAGGGTCATATTGCGCTGCACAAGCACCCAGAAGAGCCAGTGAGGCGACAAAAATAGGGAAAGTGAAATTCATTTCAGTTCTCACATCTGTGGCACAGGAAATGCAGATCGAACATTTTATACCCAATTACTGCCGTGGCGGGCGTGCTTTGTAAACCGGAAGCCGCCAGCCAAACACCAATGATCCCGCCCGCAATGCCCAGCAGATCAACGCACATGCGGCCAGTGTGGCCAGCTCGTCGAAACCAAGTCGGGTCGCGATCACAGCGGCAAAAGCCCCGGCAAACGCGCAAGAGACATAGAGCTCACCCTGTTTCAGGACCAGTGGCACTTCGTTGCAGACCACGTCCCGCATTAAGCCGCCAAGGCAGCCCGTTGTGACGCCCATCAGCACAACGATCACACCGGATTGGTTCAGCGACAAGGCTGCGCCAGCACCTGCTGCTGCGGCAATCGACAGGGCGAAACTGTCCAGCCAGACCAGCAAGTTGTATCGGCTTTCCACCAAATGAGCAGTAAAAAACACAACCACGGCAGCCGCTGTGGCGATCAGGATATAGTCTGGCTGGCCGACCCAGAACACCGGATGCCGGTCCAGCAGCAGGTCGCGGACGGTTCCGCCGCCCACAGCAGTCAGGCAGGCCATAAAGGCGAAGCCAACCAAATCCAGCTGTGCCCGGCTGGCCACCAATGCGCCTGTCAGGGCAAAAACCAGAACTGAGGCATAGTCGAGCAGTGCCAGACCGCTCACGTTTGCGCCTTTTTTGGTTTGAACGGGGCCATGCCCGCGCGGGCCAGCTCGTCGGCTTTTTCGTTTTCGGGATGGCCAGCATGGCCTTTGACCCATTCCCAGGTCACGTCATGGCGGGCCTGTGCCTCATCCAGTCGCTGCCACAGATCGACATTCTTGACCGGTTTCTTGTTCGAGGTCTTCCAGCCGTTGCGTTTCCAGCCGAAAATCCAGCCGGTCACGCCATTTTTTACATAGGCGCTGTCGGTCACCACAGTGATCTTCGAGGCCCGTTCCAGGGTTTCCAGCGCGCTGATCGCGGCCAGCAATTCCATGCGATTGTTGGTGGTCTCAGCTTCGCCGCCGTTCAGCTCGCGTTCTTTCAGGACTTTTTCGCCGTCCATTGCGCGCATCAGCACGCCCCAGCCGCCCGGGCCAGGATTGCCCGAACAGGCACCATCGGAGTAGGCAAACAACTCAGGCATGGGCGATCACCAGAATAAAGCCGTCATAAGACCCGGCCAGACCTTTGCCGACTCCGGTTGTAATCCGGTCAATTGTGAACCCTGCCTCGGCCAGCGCCTCTTCGATCTCGGTCTGTGAGAAATAGGTGTAATAGCGATCAATGTCGTCACGGTGTTCACCGGTTCCCAGTTTCAGACCAAGGAAAAAGATACCCTCGGGCTTCAATGCCCGGTGGATGGCCGCCAAATGGCGCGGGAAATCCTTGCGCGGTGCATGCAGCAGCGAAAAGCTGGCATAGATGCCGTCAAACGTGGCCGTATCGGTCACATCGTCAAATGTACCGACATGCGCATCTACGCCATTTTCGCGGGCGTGTTCCACAAAGGTCGGCGTCGCATCCAATGCCCGAACCCGCAGCCCCTCACGCAGGAAAAACATGCTATCCGCCCCAGGGCCTGAGCCGAGGTCCAGCACATAGCCACCCGGCGCAACCGCTTCGGCAAAGGCCATACGCGCTTCGATCTGTTCGGGCGGCAATGGGACGCTCAGATACTCGGCAACACGCGTGGTGTAGGCATCAATTGTCTTGCGATCGGTCACAGGTACACTCCTACGGCAAGGCATATCAGGACGATGGCTGTCAGCAGAACGCGCAGCCTCAGCCACCATGTTGGGGTCAGCCGCCAATATGCAAATATCGCATCCAACATCAGCAAACCAGCGAAGCCGTACATCAGGTTGATGCCCGCCTCGACAGGTCCACCGCCGGTCATGAAAAACGCCCAAAGCGCCGGGAGGACTGACAGCACATAGCATGTCGCTGCCTTACTGCCCGAGGTCTTGGTGGCGAACCCCCACAGAACACCGGACATAAAACTTAAGATCACCGAGCCGTAGAACAGTTGAATATACGGCCCGACGAACCGCGAACCAAGCTCTTGCCTGCCCCAATCCTGCAAATCGCCGTTCAAGGAGGTCAGCGCGCCCCAAATGAACGGGATCAACCCCGCCAGCGCTAAAACCAGTGGCGCCCTGGGGACGCCTCTCATGCGGTTTGCCTCAGGACGCGGGGCACTTTGAATTCGACATTTTCGACGGCGGTTTCGACCAGTTCAACCGTCACGTCATAGTGGGTGTCGAAAGCGTCAATCACCTCATTCACCAGCACTTCGGGTGCTGACGCGCCCGCGGTAATGGCGATGGTTGAGATGCCTTCCAGCGCCCGCCAGTCGATATCGTGGGCGCGCTGCACCAATTGCGCATAGTTGCACCCGGCGCGGGCCGCAACCTCGACCAGTCGGCGCGAGTTCGAAGAGTTCGGTGCGCCAACAACAAGCAAAGCATCCGATTTTGGAGCCACGGCTTTGACGGCCTCTTGCCGGTTGGTGGTGGCGTAGCAGATGTCTTCCTTATGCGGGCCAACGATGGCCGGGAACCGGACTTGGAGGGCTGCGATAATATCCTTGGTGTCATCCACCGAAAGCGTCGTCTGGGTGACAAATGCCAGCTTTTCCGGATTGCGTACCTGAACCGAGGCCACGTCATCGACGGTTTCAACCAGCAGCACTTCGCCGTCGGGCAACTGGCCCATGGTGCCGATGGTTTCCGGATGGCCCTTGTGCCCGATCATGATCATCTGCAATCCGGCCTCAGCATGGCGCTGAGCCTCCACATGAACCTTGGAGACCAGCGGGCAGGTGGCATCGACATAGATCATCTCGCGCTGGGCCGCCGACGCGGGAACGGATTTCGGTACGCCATGCGCTGAAAAAATAACGGGTCGGTCGTTAGGACACTCGTCCAGCTCTTCGACAAAAACGGCCCCCTTGGCGCGCAGACCATCTACGACGAATTTGTTGTGCACAATTTCATGCCGCACATACACCGGAGCACCCCATTTCTGCAGCGCCATTTCAACGATCTTGATCGCCCGGTCGACACCGGCGCAGAACCCGCGCGGCGCGGCGAGGTATAGGGTAAGGGGCGGCTTGGTCATGTCTTGGTCTCCATAGGCCACAGGTAAGTCTTTTCCCGGCTATGGTCCAGACAGGACATTGTCATTGATATGACATGAATCACTGCTAGCCAGCAGGTGTTTCAGTACCTGCTTTTAGTTAAAGAAGCGCGGTCAGGTTGGTACAGCCTGACCGCGCTAATTTCTTCCCCAGGGTTTGGTAAGTGGCCCGGTCTTACTGTCCACCCGCAGCAACGCTGCGTGGCTCCATGGGCATTTCACGCGGAGGCCGCCCGATCACGTCGCGCAGGTCTTCAAGTTCGATGAAGTTGTCAGCCTGGCGGCGCAGCTCGTCCGAGATCATCGGCGGCTGGCTGCGGATGGTCGAAACCACCGAAACGCGCACGCCCTGACGTTGCAAGCTGGCAATCAGCGGGCGGAAATCCCCATCGCCCGAGAACAACACGATATGATCGACACGCGGTGCCAGTTCCATGGCGTCGACCGTCAGTTCGATATCCATGTTACCTTTGACTTTCCGACGCCCCATGCTGTCGGTGTATTCCTTCGCCGGTTTTGTCACCATGGTGAAGCCGTTGTAATGCAGCCAGTCAACCAAGGGGCGGATCGGGGAATACTCATCGTTTTCCAATAGCGCCGTATAGTAAAAAGCCCGAAGCATCTTGCCGCGGCGCATAAACTCCTGGCGCAGCAATTTGTAGTCGATGTCAAACCCCAGTGCTTTTGCGGCTGCATAAAGATTCGAGCCGTCGATGAACAGCGCTAGCCGTTCGTCTTTATAGAACATAAATAGGTCCTTCCGGTACAATACAGAGCGCCGTGGTGTTACGTGAGTGGGTGTTTGAAAAATAGGCGGCGCGCTGATCTTCTATAATTAGGCCATTTCGGTCGTATCGCAAGTATGCAATTCGCCGAATATAGTGAATGGAACGTACAAATCTATGTCAAAAGCGGTTATCGCGCTGGGCGCAAATCTCAAATTGAGAGGTATTGGCCCCAAGGTGACACTTCAAAGCGCACTTGACGCGATCTTGCGTCACGGGGTGGTGATTCGTGCCGTCAGCCGTTTTTTTGAGACCCCGTGCTTCCCGGCAGGTGCCGGGCCTGACTACGTCAATGCGGCTGCTTTGATCGAAACGGACAGGACGCCGACCGATTTGTTGCACCTGCTTCACCAGATTGAGCATCAGTTTGGGCGCGAAAGGGTGCAGCGATGGGGTATGCGAACGCTGGATCTGGATCTGGTCTGCTATGATGATCTGGTTCTGCCAGATCGCACCGAATTTGACAGCTGGCTGACCCTGCCAGTACAGGAGCAGACGCAAAAGGCGCCGGACCGGCTGATTATTCCACATCCGCGCCTGCAGGATCGTGCTTTCGTCCTTGTTCCGATGGCGGACGTCGCCCCGGATTGGCGGCATCCGGTGCTGGGCCGGACGGTAACCGAAATGCTGGCAGACCTGCCCGCGTCGGATATTGCGGCAGTCACGGCTGTGTGAACGGTGCATTTGCAGCATTTCTTGCTTGTCAAGGCGGGGATTCGCCCTTAGATAAACCTCTTCCTGACATGGATTCAGTAACGGAGAGCGCCCCATGGCCCGCGTGACGGTTGAAGATTGCGTAGACAAGGTTCCTAACCGGTTTGAACTGGTGATGCTTGCCGCCCATCGTGCGCGCGAGATTTCTGCCGGCGGCCCGATCACCGTCGACCGTGACAATGACAAGAATCCCGTCGTGTCGCTGCGTGAGATTGCGGACGAAACCCAAAGCGCGGATGAACTGCGCGAGCGCCTGATCGAGGCCAACCAGACCCAGATTGAGGTCGATGAGCCGGAAGAAGATCAGATGGCTCTGCTGATGGGTGCGGAATCGGACAAACCGGCCGATGACGATATGTCGGAAGAGAAGCTGCTGCGCGCTCTGATGGAGGCTCAAGGCCAGGGGTAAGCCCCAAAGATGAAGGTGCGGACCGGATGATTTCTGCAGACGACTTGATTGCGCTGGTCCGCAACTACAACCCCAAGACAAATGCTGACCGCATCGCCCGGGCCTATGAGTTCGGAAAGCAGATGCATGACGGTCAGTTCCGCCATTCAGGCGAACCCTATTTCACACATCCCGTTGCCGTGGCCGCCATCCTGACCGAACAGCGCCTGGATGATGCGACGATCATTACAGCGTTGCTGCATGACACGATCGAAGACACCAAAGCCAATTATGGCAAAGTGTCCGAACTGTTCGGGGAAGAGGTTGCCAAGCTGGTCGACGGCGTCACCAAACTGACCAACCTGCAACTGTCCAGCCGCGAAACCAAACAGGCCGAGAACTTTCGTAAGCTGTTCATGGCCATGTCCAAGGATCTGCGGGTTATTCTGGTCAAGCTCGCTGACCGTCTGCACAACATGCGCACGATCAAGGCAATGCGCCCGGAAAAGCAGGTGCAGAAGGCACGCGAGACGATGGATATTTATGCGCCGCTCGCAGGTCGCATGGGTATGCAGTGGATGCGCGAAGAGCTTGAGGATCTTGCTTTCCGCGTTCTGAATTCCGAAGGTCGCCAGTCGATCATTCGCCGCTTTATCACCTTGCAGCGCGAAACCGGCGACGTGATCCACCGGATCACTGGCGACATGCGGCACGAGCTGGAAAAGGCGGGCATCGAGGCCGAAGTGTTTGGGCGTGCCAAAAAGCCTTACTCGATCTGGCGCAAGATGCAGGAAAAGGATCAGGGCTTTTCGCGCCTGTCCGACATATATGGTTTCCGCATCATCACCCGGTCCGAGGAAGATTGTTATCGCACGCTGGGTGCCATTCACCAGCGCTGGCGCGCGGTGCCGGGACGGTTCAAGGATTACATCAGTCAGCCGAAATCAAACGGCTATCGCTCGATCCACACTACAGTTTCGGGGCGCGACGGGAAACGGGTCGAGGTTCAGATCCGCACCCGTCAGATGCATGATGTGGCTGAAACCGGCGTTGCGGCGCATTGGTCGTACCGCGACGGTGTCCGCTCGGAAAACCCTTTTGCCGTTGATCCGGCGAAGTGGATTGCAAACCTGACTGAACAGTTCGACAGCGAGGAGGATCACGAGGATTTCCTCGAAGCGGTCAAACTGGAAATGTACTCGGACCAAGTGTTTTGCTTCACGCCCAAAGGTGACGTGGTCAAGCTACCGCGCGGGGCCACGCCGATTGATTTCGCCTATGCCATCCACACCCGTATTGGCCATGCCTGCGTTGGCGCCAAGGTGGACGGTATCCGCGTGCCATTGTGGACACGGATCAAGAACGGTCAGTCGGTGGATGTGATCACCGCTGACGGTCAGACGCCTCAGGTTACGTGGCTTGAGATTGCAGTGACAGGCAAGGCCCGCACCGCGATCCGGCGGGCGCTGCGTGAGGTCGACCGCGAGCGGTTTATTAAGCTGGGCAAGGAACTTGCGCGTTCTGGGTTTGAACATGTTGGTCGAAAGGCCACAGAGAAGGCCTTGGATACAGCCGCAAAACACCTGCGTCTGAAGGATCGTCACGAATTGTTGGCGCGTCTCGGCAGTGCCGAGCTGACAGCCCATGATGTGGTCAGCGCTGTGTATCCTGAACTGACTCAGGATGAAGGGGATGCCATTTCCCCACGCCGCGCGGTGATCGGCCTTGAGCCGGGACAGAAATTCGACCGCGCCCCCTGTTGCCAGCCTTTGCCGGGTGAACGCATCGTCGGCATCACCTATCGTGGTAAAGGCGTTGTCGTGCATGCCATCGACTGCGACCGCCTGTCCGAGTTCGAAAGTGAGCCCGATCGTTGGGTCGATTTGCACTGGCACTCGGGAACGCACCCGGCTGTCTATGGTGCGACGCTGGATATGACCATTGGCAACGATGCCGGTGTTCTGGGACGCATTTGCACGTTGATCGGCGAGAAAAAGGCCAATATCTCGAACCTCGAATTCGTCGACCGCAAACCGGATTTTTACCGCTTGCTGATCAATGTCGAACTGCGTGACCTGGAGCAGCTGCATTCGCTCATGCTGATGCTCGAGGCCGAAAGCGACGTGGCGGCTGTGGAGCGGTATCGGGACAGGGCAAAAACCGCAGTTGCGGCTGGCTGAGAAGGGGTGATCAGGAGTGGTATTTAAGCGCCGAGACCGACGCTCGCCTGTCCAGATCGCGTCTGAATTCGTCTATCCCCGTGGTGGATGGACGCGGGCCTTTCACTACGTCAAGCATCGTGTTCGTAGGCTGCCGGATTCCCCCGAGCGCATTGCGCGTGGCATCGGGGCAGGCGTCTTTGCCTCATTCACTCCGTTCTACGGATTGCATTTTCTTGTCGCTGCCGTGGTGGCGCGCCTGCTGAACGGCAATATTCTGGCGGCTCTGAGTGGAACATTCTTCGGCAACCCACTCACCTATGTGCCAATCGGCGTGGTTTGCCTGCAGACCGGGCATTTCCTGCTGGGAACCAAATTCCACAAGGGTGATACACATGGGCTGATGGGCAAGTTCACAGATGCAATGGGTGATCTGAAGAACAATTTTATTGCCATGTTCACCGACCGTGTCGCGGACTGGCATGGGCTCAGCATCTTCTATAACGAAGTGTTCTTTCCCTACATGATTGGCGGCGTTCTTCCGGGCATTCTGGCGGGTGTAATCTGCTCCTATCTCAGTTTGCCGCTGATCCGCACCTATCAGCAACGCCGTCGCGACAAGATCAAGGCAAAGTTTGACGAAATCAAACGCTTGGCCGAAACAAAGCCTGCCGTTCCATTGATGAATGCCCTAGGTTCAGATCAAGGCCTTAAGAAGGATTCGAGCGATGTCTGACAACCACCTGCGTCTTGGCGTGAATATCGACCACGTGGCCACGGTTCGCAACGCGCGGGGCGGGGCCTATCCTGATCCGCTGCGTGCCGCCAAGTTGGCAGAAGAGGCTGGGGCTGACGGGATTACCGCGCATCTGCGCGAAGACCGTCGCCATATCTCGGACGCCGATATCGATGGCCTGATGGAGGTCCTGTCGGTGCCGTTGAACTTTGAGATGGCTGCGACGCCTGAGATGCAGAAAATTGCTTTGCGCCATAAGCCGCATGCCGTTTGTATCGTCCCTGAAAAGCGCGAAGAACGCACCACCGAAGGCGGGCTGGAGGTCGCGCGCGAGGAAAACAAGCTGGCTCATTTTATCGCGCCGCTGCGCGATGCCGGGTGTCGTGTGTCGATCTTTATCGCTGCTGATCAGCGCCAGATCGAGGCCGCGCACCGTATCGGCGCCGAAGTGATCGAGCTGCACACCGGTGCATATTGCGATGCCATGGCCGAAGGCCACGCGGACAAGGCCAACAGTGAGTTGGAAGCCCTGCGCGAAATGTCTGCATTTGCCCATTCACTGGGCCTTGAGGTCCACGCGGGCCACGGCCTGACCTATGACACCGTACAACCAATTGCGGCGTTCCCAGAAGTGCGCGAGCTGAATATCGGCCATTTCCTTATTGGCGAGGCCATCTTTCGCGGCCTCACACCTGCCATGGCCGAGATGCGGCGTCTAATGGATGAGGCGCGCGGATGATCACACCCGGATTTGTTGCGATCTGGTTTGCCTGGCTGATGGCCGGTGGCTCTCCGGGGCCTGCAACAATGGGGATTGCCGGAACGGCAATGAACGAAGGTCGCCGCGCTGGTCTGGTGTTTGCTTTGGGCATTTGCGCTGGTTCTGCCGCTTGGGGCATCGCCGCAACGCTGGGCCTATCAGCAATCATGCTGGCCAATGTCTGGGTGTTCGAGGTCATCCGCTATGTTGGTGTGGCCTATCTGGGTTGGTTGGCGTTCAAAGCGCTGCGCCGAGCACTGACGTCTGATGAGGTTGCTATCGGCAACCCGGTGACCGGCTTACTACGCACAATCTTTGCAAAGGGCGCAACTATCCACCTGACCAACCCCAAGGCGATTCTGAGCTGGGGCTCGATCTATGCCATCGTCGCCCCGAATGATGCCAGCCTTTCGATGTTGCTGGGCTGTTTCGCCATGCTTTACGCCGGATCGTTGTTGATCTTCATCGGCTACGCCTTCCTCTTTTCCTCTGAGCGTATGGTGCAGGCCTACCGCCGCGCTCGCCGGTGGTTCGACTTCGCCTTTGCCGGGTTCTTTGGGGTCGCGAGTTACAAGATTTTGACTGTGCGGCTGTCATGATACTCGGCATCGGCACAGATCTTGCAAATATCGACCGCATTCAGGGCACATTGGACCGGTTCGGAGATCGATTCCGCAATCGTGTCTTCACCGAAATCGAACAGAGCAAAGCGGAACGTCGCGCTGATGTTGCGGGAACATACGCCAAACGCTGGGCCGCGAAAGAGGCTTGCTCCAAGGCGCTGGGCACCGGTTTGGCCATGGGCATCGCCTGGAAGGACATGTCGGTGACCAATCTGCGCACGGGTCAGCCTGTGATGCATGTCACGGGGTGGGCGGCAGATCGGCTGAAAGAGATGACGCCCGAAGGGTATGAGGCGATTATCCACGTCACCCTGACCGACGATCACCCTTGGGCACAGGCATTCGTGGTGATCGAGGCGCGTCCGCTTCACGATGCGCCTGCGCAGTCTTGACTTGCCCCCAACCGACCCGCATGTAGCACCCCAACGAATAAACGACCGGAGAGCAGTATGGCCGAGGAAGCCAAAACAGGTAACGCCGTTTGGGAGACGATCAAAACCATCGTCTATGCCCTGCTGATCGCGGGCGTCTTCCGCACGATCCTGTTTCAGCCGTTCTGGATTCCGTCGGGTTCGATGAAGCCCACCTTGTTGATCGGGGATTTCCTGTTCGTCAACAAAATGTCTTACGGTTATTCCTACGCGTCTTGCCCCAGCCTGATCATCCCAAGCGTCGGCCTGAATGTTGACGCCGAAGATCTCTGCGGCTGGATGCAGAGCGATGAAAACACTCGTATCTGGGGCGGCGACCCCGAACGCGGTGACGTCATTGTTTTCCGCCACCCGGTCAGCGGCCGCGATTACATCAAACGTCTGATCGGTCTGCCCGGGGACCGTATTCAAGTGCGGGATGGTCAGATCATTCTGAACGGTACGCCAGTGCAACAAGAACCTGATGGTGTATTCACCGAAGTCGCCGAACCACAAGGCTCGCAAGGTTTGCGCCCACGCTGCGAAAACGGTCCTGTCGGCTTTGGCGGTGTCTGCGAAAAATTGCGTATGATCGAAACACTGCCAAACGGTGTGTCTTACGAAGTGCTGAACATCGGCAACCAGGCGGCTGACAATACCGGCATCTACACGGTTCCCGAAGGCCATTACTTCTTCATGGGGGACAACCGCGACAACTCCAGCGACAGCCGCGTGCCGCAATCCGCAGGCGGCGTTGGCTATGTGCCTTACGAAGACCTGATCGGGCGGGCTGATCGCATCCTTTTCTCATCCGCGGGCCGGTCGATGCTGTTCTTCTGGACATGGCGCGGGGATCGCTTCTTCAAGGCGGTCAATTGAAGCTTTCGACCGAGATAAAGGCGTTCCAGCAGCGTCTGGGGTATGAATTCGCCAACCCTGAACTGCTGGTGCGCGCCCTGACCCATGGATCGGTCTCGTCCTCGACACGACCCGACAATCAGCGGTTGGAGTTTCTGGGCGATCGGGTTTTGGGTCTTGTCATGGCCACCGCGCTGTTAGAGGCCGACAAAAAAGCATCGGAAGGGCAGTTGGCCCCTCGGTTCAACGCGTTGGTCCGCAAAGAGGCCTGCGCCGATGTGGCCCGGCAGATCGATCTTGGCGTGGTGCTGAAACTGGGCCGGTCCGAGATGCTGTCAGGCGGGCGCCGCAAACAGGCCCTGCTGGGTGATGCGATGGAGGCTGTAATCGCCGCAATCTATCGCGATGCTGGGTTTGAGGCAGCCCGCGACGTCATCCTGCGACTGTGGGGAGATCGTGTCCACAACGTTGAAGCGGATGCGCGCGACGCCAAAACCTCGCTTCAGGAATGGGCGCAGGCGCGCGGGCAAAAGCCGCCCGGTTACGTCGAGGTCAAGCGCAGCGGCCCCGATCACGCCCCGGTGTTTACTATTGCGGCTCGGTTGCAGGACGGAACCGAAGCGCAAGCAACGGCAGGGTCGAAACGTCAGGCGGAACAAGCTGCCGCAAAGGCGCTGCTGGATCAGTTGAAATAGCAACCCTCGACAGCCCGAACATGTCACAATTCTCAATCTAACTTGAGGCCTATGGCAGACCTCGGGTCACAGTCGTATCTGAACATCATCCGCTTTGGCGCATGTCTAAGAACAAGTGAGCAAAGCGAAACGGATACAATAAGTTGAGGCATTTCCATGCAAAACGCAAAACTGACCACCGTGAATATCGGCTTTTTGTTCATCGCCGGTTTTATCGCTACGATCGCCTTCGATTTCTGGGGGCAGGTTGTCAGCCCCGGCATCGGCTGGGCCAATCTGTCGCCCGAAGGACTGGCCCAAAGCCTGCTGGCCAGTCTCGGCTTGCCCAGCAATGCCTTCCTTGGTTTCTTCGTGCATTTCTACCTTGTGGGTCTGATTGCCTACCCGATGGGGTGGTTTCTGATCTTCAAGCCGATCTGGGTTAAGGTCCTTGGCCCGGTTCATATGTTCGTCGCCTCGGCCATCTATGGGTTTGGCCTTTGGGTTTTTGCCCTGGGCGGGATCACCACCTTGTCCGGATTGCCGACTTTCCTGAACTTCTCGGCGATCACCTGGGTCGCGTTGATCGGGCATGTTTTTTACGGGATCGTCATGGTTGCCGTTCTGCGCCTGATCGAACGTCAGAACGGATGAGTCAAAAGGGGGCGTCTAGTGCGCCCCTCATACCACTCGGATAAATCCTGTCAGCCCGGTCTTCTGGTGCTCTATGACATGACAGTGAAATGCCCAGTCGCCCGGGTTATCGGCGACCAGAGCGATCTCGGCCACCTCGTCCTTCAGCAGCAGCATCGTGTCGGTCATCAGGGGCGGCAGTTGTCGCAGGTTCGACCGTAGCGGGACAAACGCCAGCCCGTGCAGGTGGATCGGGTGCAGGTTCGGGGATTCATTTCGCAGTCGCAAGACATAGGTTTTGCCCATTTCCAGCGTTGCGAGCGGACCGACAGCCTTTGCCGCGTCACCGGGCCATGGTTTGCGATTGATGGACCAGAAGTTATACCCCAGCGAGCCGCAGAATCCATTGTTGGGCTGACCTCCTTCGGGGGTCCAACCAAAAACAAACTCGTGCAGCTCGGCGTTGGTCAGATCGGGTTTTGCGACCGGGTTGACGGGCAGAGGGCGCAACTCTTGCAGGTCCCGCGATGCCGATGGCCCGATTGCGCGCAGCTGTGCCGTAGGTCTGTGCGGCTGACCGGGCAGTTTTGCCATCAGCGCAACGCTGCGCCCCTCGTCGCCGGGCATTGCTACGGCAAATTCCACACGCTGACCGGGCCCGACAAGAAGTGGCTCATCAGTGTTGGGCATCGGGATGTTAATCTCAAGCGGATGGCCATCCCACGCGATGATCCGCGCATCGCCACCCTCAAGATGTAATTTGTAGATGCGCGTTGTGTCCGTATTCACCACCCGCAGTCGCACCAGACTGCCTGCGGCGTGATCGTAGATAGGCCCTTGCAGCCAATTGGCAGTGTGGACATTGCCAAAGGTCCCGGCCCGTGCGGCGCCGCGCTGGGTATAGGCGGGTAAAAACGCACCATCATCGTCCAGCCGAAAATCGCGCAGGTTGATCACCTGTTCGCTGTCAAAACCGGGGTTTTCGGGTTCGGCAATGACCATGACGCCCGTCAGGCCGTGGGCCATCTGCTCCATCGTCATGCAATGTGGATGATACCAGTAGGTGCCTGCATCCGGCGGAGTGAATTCATAGTTGAAGGCCTCACCTTCACCCAATGGCATTTGGGTCAGGTAAGGCACCCCGTCCATGTTGTTCGCGATCCGCATCCCGTGCCAGTGCATTACCGTGTATTCCGACAGGGTATTGCGCACGGGCAGCCGCATCACTTCCCCTTGCTTGCCGTACAATACCGGCGGCGGTGCGTTAGAGGACAGGCTGACCATTCCGGTCGTCACCGTATCCCGCAGGGCAAAGCTTGCTGGTTGAATGGTCATCTCCGGCGTGCCTTGCGCCAACCCGAAACCGCCCAGACCCAGCGCGCCGGCAGCGGCCCCGCTGCCCAAAAGAAACTCGCGACGTTTCATGTCTTGCCTCATTTTCCGATGGTTGCCTGGCTGGATTTGGCGCGGCTTGGGTTAGGCGTGCCACCGATTTTGCATGGCCGCAATGCGACAAATCCCTCTGGCCCGCGCGGCCTTTCTGCTATAGGGGTGCGCACTTGCAACCAGGAACGCCAGACACATGACCACACGCGCCGGATTTATCGCCCTGATCGGAGAGCCCAACGCAGGCAAATCCACACTGCTGAACCGCATGGTCGGGGCCAAGGTTTCGATCGTGACGCATAAGGTGCAAACCACCCGCGCCCGTATCCGCGGCGTGGCAATGGAAGGCGATGCGCAGCTGGTCTTTGTCGACACACCCGGCCTGTTCAAACCGCGTCGTCGTTTGGATCGCGCCATGGTTGCCGCGGCCTGGGGCGGGGCAGCGGATGCAGATGTCGTCGTGCTGATGATCGAGGCGCATCGCGGCATCACCGAAGGGGTCGAGCGCATCCTGGAGGGCTTGGAGGAGATTGGGCAGGGCCGAAAGATTGCGCTGGCGATCAACAAGATCGATAAGGTCCAATCTGAGGTTCTGCTGGCCCTGACAAGTGACTTGAACGCACGCTACCCGTTTTCCGAAACCTTCATGATTTCCGCTGAAAAGGGCTATGGCGTTGACGACCTGCGCAAATGGCTGGCTGCGGAATTGCCCGAAAGCCCGTGGCTGTATCCTGAAGATCAGATCGCCGATCTGCCCCTGCGCATGATTGCGGCCGAAATGACGCGCGAGAAACTTACCCTGCGCCTGCATCAGGAACTGCCCTATCAGCTGACGGTCGAGACCGAAAACTGGGAAGAGCGAAAAGACGGCTCTGCCAAGATCGACCAGATCATCTATGTCATGCGCGATGGACACAAGGGCATCGTGTTGGGCAAAAAGGGCGAGACGATCAAAGCGGTCAGTCAGGCCGCGCGGGCCGAGCTGGAAGAGTTCCTGGACCGCAAGATACATCTGTTCCTGCAGGTCAAAGTGCGTCCGAACTGGCTCGAGGAATCCGAGCGTTACTCGGAAATGGGTCTGGATTTCAAAGACGGTAATGCATGACTCGCCTGACGGCTGATTTCTGGGTCCACGCCTATCTGGCGCGGCTGCGTTTTCAGGAAATCCCGGCGTTTGTCGTAGCCCATGGCGACGATACGGCGGGTGCAGTGCTTGTCAAATTGAACACTCTGGACGGGCACGCCGTGGCGTTCCAACGCAGCTTTGATCTGATGAGCGGCGAACGTAGATGGGTCGAGCTTTCCTCCGGCGCCGAAGCAGAGGTTGACGACGCCATCACCCGGCAACGCAGTTTTGATCCGGACCTCTGGGTGATTGAAGTCGAAGACCGGCAAGGCCGACATCTGTTGGGTGAAGAGGGGTTGGACTAGCCCGCGGTTCAACGGGTCTTGGTCACTCGGGTCAAAACGTTTATTTTACCCTATACCATGTCGGTGAGGATCGCCGTACCGTTTGAACAAATTATGGGGGTGTGTGTGGCCGAAACACTCGCTGAAAAGCTTGAAAAATCAGAATTTGGGCATTGGATGCAGCGGTTTGAGGGCTTCATGGTCTTCATTGGCGTTGTCGGCCCTTTTGCCACGTTGCCGCAGCTGATCAAGCTGTACTTCACGCATTCGCAACACGCGACCGGCCAGTCTCTGCTGTCTTGGTCGCTCTATGCTGCGCTGTCATTCCTTTGGTTCGCCTACGGGCTGGTGGTCGGCAAGTTGCCCATCTATTTGGGCAACGGTATATCGATGGTGCTGAACCTCCTGATGGTTCTGGGCATCCTGATCCACGCCGGTTTAACGTTTTGACCGGCCGCCACAGTCCGGTGCTAAGACGTCACCAACCGCTGCTTTTAAGCGTGATATCGTGCCCGGTGGTGGTCAATGTCTCACCGGCGAATTGCTTTACTTTGGGTGCGAAGGCCTGAAAATAGGGTTGCGACTGCACGTGGGCCAATGTCTCAGCGCTGTCCCAGCGGCCCCAATGAACCCGGGACTTTCCGTCATCAGCGACCGCAACCTGGTAGGTGAATTTTCCGGCCGCCTCAGGATCGGCGTCGATCGCCTCGATAAAGGTGCGGATAGTGGTCTGCCATTCGGCTTCATCACCGTCATAACGGTATGAGATTGTGATGCCTCGCATGATCTGGCCTCTTGTTTAACAATATTGTTAATTAAGTGTAGGAATGCCCGCGAGTCAAGTATTCGCGGTTGCGGCTTCCCGCAATGCCGGGTCAAGTTGAGCAAGGCAAACAGTGCGAGGCCCAATTGGACTGGCGTGATCACGGCATACTTCTGACCTCTCGCGGCCATGGCGAGACAGCGGCGATAATCGAGGTCTTCACCGAAGGCCACGGTCGTCATGCTGGCGTCGTACGCGGTGGCACCAGCCGCAAGATCGCTCCGATCCTGCAACCCGGCGCGCAACTGGATGTTTTGTGGCGCGCGCGGTTGGAAGAGCATCTTGGCACATTTCAGGTTGAACCTTTGCGTTCACGCGCAGCAGCGGCGTTTTCGGGTCGGATGGCGTTGGCAGGATTGAACGCGTCCGTTGCGCTGTTGTCCTTTTGCCTGCCAGAACGTGAACCGCATCCTGCAATCTACAAACGGACCGAACAGTTGTTGGATCTGCTGGGGCAAGACGAAATCTGGCCGCTGGCTTATCTGCGCTGGGAATTGGCGTTGCTTGACGAACTGGGCTTTGGCCTGGACCTGTCGGCCTGTGCTGTGACCGGGGCGGCTGATGGGTTGGTCTATGTTTCACCCAAGACCGGCCGTGCCGTCAGTGCCAAGGGTGCCGGTGAATGGGCAGATAAGCTGTTGCCCCTGCCACCCTGTCTGCGCGGTGAAGGTCAAGCACCGGACGCTGAGATTGCCGCAGGGTTTAAAACCACCGGTTACTTTCTGGAGCACCATCTAGCCCCGTCCCTGGGGCATAACCCCTTGCCTGATGCGCGGGCAAGATTTGTGGATCAGTTCACTCGGCGGCTTTGAACACCATCTCGTGCCCGTCATCATTGCGCAGTATCAGCAGGTCGCCTGATACTTCGGACTGCGTCATCGCAATCAGCGCAGCGAAATAGAAGCCTTCGGCCTCAAGTCCGGCACAGGCCGCGCGTGTTGCGGTTAGGTCCATAATCTCGAACCAGGGGTAGGGCGCGTTCAGGGTGCCGCTATAGCTGTTGCACGGGGCGTTACCCGTGATCTTGCCCTCTTCGGGGAACTGCAACATGGCACTGGCCTCGAAAGGCTGCCCGTCAATTTCCTGCAGCACCCAAGTCTGGTCTGCAGCGCCATAGGCCGCAACGGATTCGTCCCTGTCGCACTGAAACAGGGCAATCAGGGGCAGTGTCAGGATCAGGCGTATCATACGGGTGTCTTACTTTCTTACTGGTGCCGAGGGAACCGGCGAAGCCAGCTCAGTACGGGATCTCGCCGCTGATAAGTTCTTCGCGAACGTCCAGGCGTGGCCTCCAGTTGTATCTGGTGTCCTCGCTTACCTGATCCCAAAACAACGCACCGCTGTTGCGCCATGGGTCGAGGATGATGCCGTCCTTCATCGTATCGCCCTTGGCGCTTATTGCTGCCGAGTGGTGGATGATCCGGAATGCGGTTGGCGGCGAGGTGGCCCAGTGGATGTCCAAAGTGCGGAAGTTTTCCTTCCGCAGGCGGCGGCTCATCGCCTGCGCCCAGTCGTTGCACAACCCCTTTTCCCGGAACCCGTTGATGACCTTGGCGTTGTGGATAATCGCCGGGTCTGTGACGTTCCAATCCCGCTTCAGTTGCTGCGAATAGGTGTAGGCGATGTTGGCGGCCTTTTGCGCCTCGGCGGGATCGACTTGGGGGCCAAGGTTTTCGATCGCCAGTGCCAGCTCGTCCATCTCGGTGTAGCCCGCCACAGGTTGGGTTGTGGCGCATCCGCCCAGTATCAGGGCTGCAACGGTCGCCCAAAGCGCAAATAATAGTCGGGTCATTCTGTCATCACCATCCTTGGGCCCGGTCTGGGTCGCAGCGTGCCCTAAAGGGGTTTCAACAAAAAGCAAAGGGGGAAGTTTTTTCGGTCAAGGATCAGAAAAGGTCTCTATCTGGTCACAGATCGGATGGCATGAATTTCAAACTGGGGTACGGAATAAAGAAAATGACCCGGCGCAAGGCCGGGTCTAGTTGGGGAAACGGGATGCCTAATTCCGGTTAGCCCAGCAAACGCCGTGCAATAACCTGTGCCTGAATTTCGGCAGCCCCTTCAAAAATATTTAGAATGCGCGCGTCACACAGAACGCGGCTGATTTTGTATTCCAGAGCGAACCCGTTGCCGCCATGGATCTGCAGGCCGTTGTCAGCCGCAGCCCAGGCCACACGAGCGCCAAGCAGCTTGGCCATACCGGCCTCAAGGTCGCAGCGATGACCGTGGTCTTTTTCCCAGGCCGAGAAATATGTCAGCTGACGTGCGATCATGATTTCGACCGCCATCATGGCCAGTTTGCCGGACACGCGGGGGAAGTTGATCAGCGACTTGCCAAATTGCTTACGATCCTGCGCGTATTGCATCGCGATATCCAACGCGCTTTGGGCGACCCCAATGGCGCGGGCAGCGGTTTGAATGCGTGCGCTTTCGAAGGTTTCCATAAGCTGTTTAAAGCCTTTGCCTTCTTCACCGCCCAGCAGGTTTTCACCTTTGACTTTGAAACCGTCAAAGCCCAGCTCGTATTCCTTCATGCCGCGATAGCCCAAAACTTCGATCTCACCGCCGGTCATGCCGGGGGTGGGGAAAGGGTTCTCATCTGTGCCCGGCGTCTTCTCCGCAAGGAACATGGACAGACCGCGGTGATCGGTGGTGTCCGGGTTGGTCCGGGCCAGCAGCGTCATCACATGGGTCCGCGCCGCGTGGGTGATCCAGGTTTTGTTGCCGGTGATTTCATAGTCACCGTCCGCGTTCTTGACCGCACGTGCACGCAGGCTGCCCAGATCCGAGCCGGTGTTTGGTTCGGTGAAAACTGCGGTCGGCAGAATTTCGGCGCTGGCCAGTTTTGGCAGCCAGTTGGCTTTTTGTTCATCGGTGCCGCCCGCGATTATCAGCTCGGCCGCGATTTCGGAGCGCGTACCAAGAGAGCCCACGCCGATATAGCCGCGTGACAGTTCCTCGGACACGACGCACATCGAGGCTTTGGACAGGCCGAACCCGCCGAATTCTTCGGGGATGGTCAGGCCAAAGACACCCATTTCTGCCAGTTCCTCGATGACTTCCATCGGGATCAGTTCATCTTTGAGGTGCCAGTCATGGGCGTAGGGTTCGACCTTTTCGACCGCATAGCGGCGGAACTGGTCACGGATCATCTCAAGCTCTTCGTCCAGACCCGAGGCACCGAACATGGTGGCACCGGCCTGATCTTCCATCAGCTTGACCAGACGGCTGCGGGCGGCCTGAGAATTGGCCTGCGCCATCAGTGTTTGAATTTCGGGGATCTGAAAACCGGAAAGCGCGTCCCAGCCCAGACCCATATCCTGAAGGCGGACAACCTCGCCCTGGTTCATCGGAATGCCGCCTGCAACCTGGTGCAGGTATTCGCCAAAGGCGATTTGGTGCAGCAATTGTTCGATCTCGCCGAACTTGCCATCGGCCTCCAGCGTTTCGGCCCAGCGTTGCATCTGTTTCAGCGACTGAGAATACGTGGCCAGCCATGACAAGCCATGGGCGGCGGTTTGATTGGCTTCGATCAAGGCACCGGAAACACGGCCATCGGCGGAAACCATACCGCGCACCGACTCGCGCGCACGCTCGAACACTGTTTCAACGGCGGGTGCGGCCGCACGGGTCAGCGTCAGAAGATCGGGCAAAATCGCAGGTGTTGTCATCTGGGTCATATCCTGTCCGTCATGGGCCATGAATCGTGTCCTTTTCTCGTGTCGTCTGGTCATATCATGCTGCACGTGCAGCGCAACAAAAATACGTATTACGTTGCGAAAAAGTTCTAATATTTCTCGAACGTTTTTGCAGTGCAGCGCCCGTCAGGAATGATATCAGGGGGCCATGACATTGTTTTCTTTATTACCTCCACAGGATCTTCTGCTGGCTCTGAGCGTTGCGTTTCTGGCAGGGTGGGTCAAAGGTATCGTCGGTTTTGCCATGCCGATGGTTATGGTTTCAGGGTTGAGTGTCTTTCTGCCGCCCGAGTTGGCCATCGCGGGTCTGATCCTTCCGACACTGGTAACTAATGTCTTTCAGGCTTTGGGACAGGGTGTTTCCGCGGCCGTGTCGTCGGTCAGGGAGTTTCGTATATTTCTGATTGTGGGCTTGGTGTTCCTTCTGGCCGGAGCCAAGCTGGTCACTTTGGTGCCGACATCGACCTTCCTGTTGATGATCGGCGTTCCAATCACCTTCTTTGCCTTGATCCAGGTCCTGGGTGTAAAGCTGGTGCTGAAAGAACCATCGGCCCGTGTTGAGGTTCTCATTGGGGCCGTCGCAGGATTTGTGGGCGGTATGTCTGGTATTTGGGGGCCGCCAACGGTGGCGTACCTGACGGCCCTGAACACACCGAAAGCCGTGCAAATGCGGGTACAGGGGGTTATCTATGGGCTGGGCGCAATTGCCTTGATGGTCGCCCATATGGGATCAGGTATCCTGCGGGCCGACACGGCGCCGTTCTCGGCTGCTCTGATCGCTCCAGCAGTGATCGGGATGTGGGTGGGTATGCAGTTGCAATCGAGAATCGATCAGGCGTTGTTTCGCAAAGTAACTTTGGTTGTGCTGTTGGCCGCTGGATTGAACCTGCTGCGCCGCGGTCTGATGGGTTAAGTTCTGCGGTCCATATACCGAAACGCGAAGTAAAGCCCCAGCATCAGGAAAAACAGCCCTGAGATATCGCCGATCAGAAAGGCGATGTACTCTACCCCTGCGCTGCCAAAACTCATGTTTGTCATAGCGGATGCCAAGAACGACGTGATCACGCCGACACCCATGACGCACAACCAGCAGGGTTTGCGATCGGGTCTGGGGAACAAGTCCCAACCTGCCCACTTGAGCAAGTAGAACACGGTGGGAACCGTTGTGACCGCGATGACAATTGCCAACAAGCGGCTGGGCAAAAAGACATCCGCACCCCCCAGAAATGCGAAAACTGCAAAGACACCCGGCAACAATGCGAAAATCGCGCGCCACCCCAGTAACCACGCTGCCAGGACCCTTACCCCGTGAGGCAGGAACAGCAGGCTGGCCCGGCTTGGGTATTCCGGAAAGAACACGTTTTGCAGCGGCATCAAGACCTCAAAGGTGAGGAATGATGCAACTATGTAAGCCAGTGAGGCGAAGAAAGTGTCAGAGGCCCATCTGCGCACGATTATTAGCCATCAACACGCAGGTTGGCGGTGTCACCTGGGCGCATGTACGATATACCGCCCCCGGTTGGCATTGCCGCTTTGGGACAGATAGCCTTTTTGGACCAGAGATTTCAGCGCGCGGAAGAATGTCGGACGCGAGACGCTCTGAACAAGGGTGTGCTCGATCAAACCGAATGTGCGGACTTCCTGATCGGCTTTCGACAGTTCCTCGGCCGCGTAGTAAATGTCACGCTCAACCGGAGAGAGTTGTTCCAGTCCAAGGGTCCGTTCCATACTCTGCATCAATTTGCGAAGTTCGGTCAGTTTCGAGATTTCCGTCATTTGTTTACCTGTCGTTTTCCCTGTCGCCTTTCGCGCTAAAGCGAAAGTTAGAAACTCGCCGAAACTGAATTTTTTCAGCACGTCTCATGTTGACACCCATCCCCGATGGATTACACTAGATATCTGATTAGGTTGCTCAAATCGCGAATGTGAGTGCGCGCTCATTGAGTGTCCCCAAGGTCTTTTTACTTCCTGCCCGGTGCGAAAGCGCCGGGCTTTTACGTCATAATGACACAGTGGAGTACTGCAATCTGCTGCAGCGGGCAATGAATTTGTATATGCAAGGTGCATTATACAACCACAAGAAGATTACCGCGAAGTTACTCGCCTGTGGGAAGAGGAAGGGGGCGAAAACCGCCCCCTTTGATATCAACCGATTGCGACGGCTTTGATGTCATCGTCAATAAAGGGCAGATACTGCTCGAAGTTCTCGGCAAACATCTGCACCAGTTTTTCAGCCTGCTTGTCAAATGCTGCCTGATCATCCCAAGTGCGGCGCGGATCCAGCAGAACTTCGGCAACGCCGGGAACCGAGACCGGGACGTCAAAGCCGAAATTAGCATCCTTACGGAACTCGGCGTCGCGCAACGAACCTTCCAGCGCCGCGGTCAGCAGTGCGCGGGTTGCGCGGATCGGCATCCGGCTGCCAACGCCATAGGCGCCGCCGGTCCAGCCGGTGTTCACCAGCCAGCAAGTTGCACCGTGTTGAGCGATCTTGTCGCGCAGCAGGTTGCCGTACTCTTCCGGGCGACGCGGCATGAAGGGCGCGCCAAAGCAGGTTGAGAACGTGGGCTGAGGCTCGGTGACGCCACGCTCGGTTCCTGCAACTTTCGACGTGAAGCCAGACAGGAAGTGATACATCGCTTGTGCCGGTGTCAATCGCGCGATCGGAGGCAGAACACCAAATGCATCACAGGTCAGCATGATGATGTTCTTGGGGTGCCCACCCAGCGCGCTGCTCGAGGCGTTCGAGATATACTCCAGCGGATAGGCGCAGCGCATGTTCGCGGTCAGTGAGTCATCCTCGAAATCCAGCTCCTTGGTTTCGGGGTCAAAGACCATGTTCTCTATCACAGTGCCGAATTTGCTGGTTGTCGCATAGATTTCCGGCTCGGCTTCAGCATTCAGATTGATGGTCTTGGCATAGCAACCGCCTTCGAAGTTGAAGGTGCCGCGATCCGACCAGCCATGCTCGTCATCGCCGATCAACGTGCGGGCAGGGTCTGCCGACAGGGTGGTCTTGCCAGTGCCGGACAGGCCAAAGAACACCGCGGTGTCGACAGGGTTGCCAACGGCGTGGTTGGCCGAGCAATGCATCGGCATAACGCCTTTTTCGGGCAGCATGTAGTTCAGCAGGGTGAAGACAGACTTTTTGTTCTCCCCCGCGTACTCGGTGCCGCCAATCAAGATCAGCTTGCGGTCGAAGTTCAGCGCAATCACGGTCTCACTGTGGCAGCCATGGTTGGCCGGGTCGGCCTGGAAGCTGGGGCAGTTGATGACGGTGAAATCTGCAATGAACTCTTCCAGATCTTCGCGATCCGGACGGCGCAGCAAGTGGCGGATGAACAGGTTGTGCCATGCCAGTTCGGTGACCATGCGCACATTGATCGAATAGGCGGGATCGGCGCCGCCGACAAGATCCTGCACAAAGTAGTCACGGCCCTTCATATGCTCGATCATATCGGCATACAGCGCGTCAAACCCTTCGGGGGTCATCGCGGCGTTGTTTTCCCACCAGATTGTGTCGGCAACACTGTCGGTTTTGACGACGTGTTTGTCCTTGGGCGAACGGCCGGTGAATTTGCCGGTGGTGACCAGGAATGCGCCGCCATTGCCAAGAGTGCCTTCGCCGCGCTTCAGCGCTTCTTCGATCAGCGCCGGTTCCATGAAGTTGTAATAGACATTGCCCAGACCCTCGATGCCCTGATCTTCGAGGCGGAATTGCGGGTTAACCCGTCCAGATGTCATGCGTTTCTTCTCCTGTGGCGGCGCGTCGGCGGTTGGGCCGGGGGGCGCACTTGGGGCAGTATACCGGGAAAAACCGGCGGATAAGCGGGTCTTAACATGGTCGTTTGGGGCATGAACAGGACGGTTTGGCGCAGTTAGCGCAACCAAGTTAAAGTTTAGCGCCACCACTAATTTCCTGTCGGAAAACAAGGCGCTTTTCCGCGCGCATTAACGGCTTTTTTGCCGCATCTGTGTGACAACAATCTCACGATTCGCAGATACGGATTGATTCGCGGCCATAAAAACGACAAAGATGCCCTACTAATAAGCGAATTATTGCGTGAGTGAGCAGGAATAGGGGTTAACCCGATGTCGAAGATTGCATTGGTGGACGACGACAGAAATATTCTGACGTCCGTATCCATGACACTCGAAGCCGAAGGGTTCGAGGTTGAAACTTATAATGATGGGCAGGCGGCGCTGGACGCTTTCAACAAGAAACTGCCTGATATGGCTGTTCTGGATATTAAGATGCCGCGGATGGATGGGATGGATCTGTTGCAGCGGCTGCGGCAGAAAACTCAGATGCCGGTGATATTCCTTACCTCCAAAGATGACGAAATAGATGAGGTTCTTGGCCTGCGCATGGGCGCGGACGACTACGTCAAGAAACCCTTTTCCCAGCGTCTTCTGGTTGAACGCATCCGCGCGCTGCTGCGCCGGCAAGAGGCGACAACTGGCGATGTGGCAACCGCCAACACAGGTGACGCCAAGGTTATGGAACGCGGCGATCTGCGGATGGATCCTCTGCGCCATGCGGTCAGCTGGAAGGGCTCGGACGTATCTTTGACCGTCACCGAGTTTCTGTTGTTGCAAGCGTTGGCTCAGCGACCGGGCTTTGTCAAAAGCCGCGATCAGCTGATGGATGTGGCCTATGATGATCAGGTCTATGTAGACGACCGTACGATCGACAGCCACATCAAGCGGCTGCGCAAGAAAATGCGCGCCGCAGATCCCGAGTTTTCGGCGATCGAAACACTGTACGGAATTGGGTACAGGTACAACGAAGAATAGGCGTGGCCAAATACTAGGGGTAACCAAGTCTCGTGCGCGATACGGAACAAGCCAGCGAATTGCGGGACGGTGATGTCGTTCTGGGGGATGATTGGGTCATCCCGCAGGATCCCGAGTCAGCCGAACTTCGGCACGCGCGCCGCCGCCGCGGCTTCTTTGCAATGCGCGGCTCGCCGCTTGCGCGCAAGATCATCACGCTCAACCTGATCGCCTTGGTGATCCTTGTCACAGGGTTGCTGTATCTGGACGATTCCCGTGATGAGCAGGTTCAGCAGACCGCGCGCAATCTGATCGGGGATGCGCAGTTGGTCAGCAACGTGTTCGAAGCACAGTTGCGCCAGACAGCATCCGGCCTGTCACAGGATGCCGGCACACTGGACGTAAAGGACACGCTGGAGGGCCTCACATTGCCCCAAGGGGGCGAGGTCTTTGTCTATGACGAACGGGGAACTCTGATTGGATGGGCGCGTGGCGCAGCATCCGAGCAGGCGCTGCTAGCGTCCGAGTCCGAGGTTCAGACCGGCAGTACCTTGATCAGCGACGCCTTGAACGCCGTGTGGACGGGTTTGTCGCGCGTGTTCACCTCCACAGAACCCAGCGAAGCGCCTACTCTGGCGCAACGGGTTCAGACCATAGTTCCCGGCGCGCTGCAGGGGCAGATGCAGGTGCAGGCCGTCAAGGATGACTTTGGCGAAACGGTCATTGTTGCAGCCGCCCCGATCCTGCAAGATGGCGTCGCGGTAGGGGCCGTTGCCATGGCCGGGCCATCCGGAGAGATTGACGCCCTCGCCCGTCGCGAGCAGGAGCGCATCCTTCAGATGTTTGTTGTCGCGCTTCTTGTGTCGATCGGACTTAGCCTTGTTCTCGCCTCTACCATCGCAAACCCGTTGGCGGATCTTGCGGCGGCCGCCGAACTGGGTAAGGACCGGGGCGCCGGAGTGAACCCCGGCCGTATCCGCATCCCAGACCTGACCGCGCGTCCGGATGAAATCGGTCTGCTCAGCCGCGCGCTGCGGGGTATGGTCACCGCGCTTTATAACCGAATTGACGCGAACGAACAGTTCGCCGCTGATGTCGCGCATGAGATCAAGAACCCTCTGGCCAGCCTTCAGTCTGCCGTGGGCACGTTACGAATGGTCAAACGCGATGACCAACGTGAAAAGCTGATGGGTGTGATCGAACATGATGTTCGCCGTCTGGACCGTTTGGTCAGCGATATCTCGAACGCGTCCCGTCTGGATGCCGAACTGGTCAAGGAAGAAGAACAGCCGTTTGATCTGGTGAAGCTGGTTGGCAATATCAGCCAGTATCTGGGTGAAGATGCGCGGGCAAAGGGCATCGACTATATAACGGATCTGCCGCCCAATCCGATCGTAATCAACGGGCTGGAGGCGCGGCTGGCGCAGGTTTTTGTCAACCTGATTACCAATGCCACCTCGTTCTGCGAGGAAAGCGATGCGATCCGTGTCTGGGTCCGACGGCGCGAAAACAGGGTGCTGGTCGTGGTCGAAGACACCGGCCCCGGTATTCCTGAACAAGCCCTGACCAAGGTCTTCAAAAGGTTCTATTCCGAGCGTCCCGCCGAACACTTCGGAAACAACTCGGGCCTGGGGCTGGCAATCTCAAAGCAGATTGTCGAAGCACATGGTGGTGTGATCTGGGCTGAGAACATCCGACCAACCGACGCCGATATCACCTCGGACCCGCTGGGTGCGCGATTTGTTGTCGGGTTGCCTGTGTAAATTATGAACGCCCCGTCAATTTATGATTTGGAAGAACAGGACAGTGCCATACTCCACGCCAGTTGTGTGGCTGTCGGCGGGCGCGGTCTGCTGATTGTTGGCGCGGCAGGGGCGGGAAAATCCGCGCTGGTCTTGCAGATGATGGCGCTGGGTGCCGAACTTGTCGGTGATGACCGCGTGGCTTTACACAATAGCGGCGGTGAAGTGACCGCTGATGCGGCCCCGAATATCCGCGGCGTTGTTGAGGCCCGCGGTATCGGATTGTTGCGCGCGCCACCCGTAGGACCCGTGGATTTGCGATATGTGGTGGATCTGGACCAAAGGGAAGAAGCACGTTTGCCAGATCCGATCTCGATCCGAGCCCTGAGGCAAACAATCCCCTTGCTTCGCGGTAGCGGCGTTCCCAATTTGGCTTCAGCATTGATGCAACTGATGAAAATGGGGCGCGTAAACCCGGAATGGCCCAGCAAATGAAACAACAGCGGCGGATCGTTTTGATCACCGGTCCTTCGGGCGCTGGGCGGACGACGGCGATCCGTGTGCTTGAAGATTTGGGGTTCGAGGCCATCGACAATTTGCCGATGGGCCTTTTGATGCGCTTGTTGGACGGTCCGGAAAACGATCGGCCCATGGCATTGGGCATCGATGCCCGAAATCGCGATTTCTCGACCATTGGGTTCATTGATCTTGTTATGCGGCTGCGGCGGACCGAGCAGGTCGAGCTTACGGTTCTCTATCTTGATTGCCGAAACGAAGTGCTGCTGCAGCGGTTCTCGGAAACCCGAAGACGCCATCCCGTTGCGGCCAACGCAGGTCCTGAAGCCGGTGTGCTGCAGGAAAAAGAGCTGTTGGCCCCGATCCGTGAAATTGCCGACATTCTGATCGACACCAGCCAGATCAACGTTCACCAGTTGCGCAAGGAGGTCGAGCATTGGTTCGCTCCAGAAGGCGGCCGACATCTGGCGGTATCCATCGAGTCCTTTTCGTACAAACGCGGCTTGCCGCATGGGTTGGACATGGTTTTTGACTGCAGGTTTCTGGCCAACCCCTATTGGCGTCCGGAATTGCGCGCGGAAGACGGTCGAAACCCGGATGTCGCGCGCTATGTTCAGTCAGACGAAAACTATGCACCGTTCTTCGACCGCGTTGTCGATCTGTTGCAAACACTGCTACCGGCATATCGCGCCGAAGGTAAAGCGCACCTATCCGTGGCCTTCGGGTGTACCGGAGGGCAACACAGATCGGTCGCAACCGCAGAAGCGGTCGCAAAGGCCCTTGCACAGGAGGGGCAGCAAGTGGCAATTAGGCACCGCGAAATGGAACGTCGATCGTTGAATGAGAGGCCGGATTGATCGGGATCGTACTCGTAGCACATGGCGGGCTGGCTCAGGAATATCTGGCCGCAATGCAGCATGTTGTCGGAAAGCAACCGGGCCTGGCCGCAATCTCGATCGAGGCTGACCACGACCGGGAAGCCAAGCAGTCGGAAATCTGCACCGCCGCTGACGGTGTGGATGTCGGCGACGGCGTGGTTGTTGTCACGGATCTGTTTGGCGGCAGCCCGTCGAATCTGAGTCTGAAGGCCTGCACCCCGCAGGACCGCCGTATCCTCTACGGTGCAAATCTGCCTATGCTGATAAAATTGGCCAAAAGTCGCCACCTGCCGATCGGGGATGCGGTTCGGCGGGCTATGGAGGCTGGACGCAAGTATATCAATGCCCAAAACGTGACGTTGGATTAAGACCGGATTGATTAAGAATGACCAACCGAAGCTTGAAAATAATCAATGAAAAAGGCCTGCACGCCCGCGCCTCGGCTAAGCTGGTCGAAGTGGTCGAGGGGTTTGACGCCCAGGCAGAGGTGTCCAAAGACGGGCTTTCTGCATCAGGGGACAGCATCATGGGTCTTTTGATGTTGGCAGCGTCTCGCGGAACGACTATTGACGTCGAGACGTCCGGACCGGATGCTGAGGCGTTGGCGGATGCATTAGAAACCCTTGTGAACGGAAAGTTCGGGGAAGGGTTCTGATCCTGCCAGTCGCGATACGAAGAACGGGAAAACCAGGAATTGGCGCAAACGACGCACGAGACCAAGACAGGCCCGGTGGTGGACGGGGCAGAAGATCAGGGCGAAATCTATGATCGCAGAACCCTGACCTACGCGAACTCCTTCGACGATGTCTGGACGTCTACAGCCATCCGCGCCATTGAATGGTGTACGGGTAAGCTGACTATCCTGCGGATGGTCAACAAGTTCGAGAAGAAGAACGAATACTATCGCGGCCAGCGGTTCTGGGGCGGCGCGCTTGAGGTTATGGGCATCAACCTCACTACTCCGAAGGAACAGTTTGCAAATATCCCGAAAACCGGACCCGTAGTTGTCGTGGCCAACCACCCGCATGGCATGGTCGACGGTATGATTCTGGCGGAACTGATCGGACAGGTTCGCAATGACTATCGTATCCTGACCCGTTCTGTCCTGACCGGGTTGGACGAGGCGGCGACCTCGTTCATGATCCCGGTTCCCTTTCCACACGACCCCGAAGCGCAAACCAAAATGCTTGAGATGCGCGGCAAGGCGATGGAACACCTGAAGGAAGGTGGCGTTGTTGCTCTGTTCCCGTCAGGTGTGGTGATGTCCTCGGACGACTGGTTCGGTCCTGCGCAAGAGCAGGAATGGAATGTGTTTACCGCCAAGATGATCCGCCGATCTGGCGCGCAGGTGGTTCCGATTTTCTTCCCCGGCAGCAATTCGCGCGCCTATCAGATTGCCAACAAGCTGTCGCCGATCTTACGGCAGGGGCTGCTGTTGCATGAGATCGTCCGCTCTTGCAACAAACCGCAATCTCCGGTGATTGGCGAACCGATTTCGGACGAGGAAATGAAGCTGTTGGAAAGTGATCCGCGCGGTTTCATGGCGTGGCTAAGAAAGCGCACAATGGCGCTTGGTAAATCACGCAATCCCTGATCCGCTCTTCATCTGGCTGAAAAAATCCCGGGGGTGAACCCGGATGAAAGCCGGTCGAGGGGGCTGGCCCCTCTAGCGCGTTGGGACCGGAGTTTCACCTCTGTAGTCATAAAACCCGCGTTCGGTCTTGCGGCCCAACCAGCCGGCTTCGACGTATTTCGTCAACAGTGGACAAGGCCGGTACTTGGTGTCTGCCAATCCGTCATGCAACACGTTCATGATCGCCAGGCAAGTGTCCAGCCCGATGAAATCAGCCAGTTCCAGTGGCCCCATCGGGTGGTTTGCACCCAGCCGCATCGATTGGTCAATCGACTGCACGCTGCCGACCCCTTCGTAGAGGGTGTAGACAGCCTCATTGATCATCGGCATCAGAATGCGGTTCACGATGAAGGCTGGGAAGTCTTCCGCGCTTGCTGCGGTTTTGCCAAGCCGGTCCACAACCGCCTTACACGATTTGAACGTCTCTTCATCCGTGGCAATCCCCCGGATCAGCTCGACCAGCTGCATCACGGGCACCGGGTTCATGAAATGGAACCCCATAAAGCGTTCCGGCCGATCCGTTCGGCTGGCCAGGCGGGTAATCGAGATTGAGGACGTATTGGATGTCAGAATCGTATGGGGCAGAAGATGCGGCTGCAGGTCTTCGAAAATCGCCTGTTTGATTGCTTCCCGCTCGGTTGCGGCTTCGATCACCAGATCGGTCTGACCCAACTGGGGCAGCTCCAACGTCGTGTTGATCCGGCTCAGCGTGGCTTGCATCATTTCGTCCGAGATTTTGCCTTTTGATGCCTGTCGGGCCAGATTGCCTTCAATCGTCGCCACGGCGCTGTCCAGCGCGTCCTGCGAGACATCGTTCAGCAGAACGTCATACTCTGCCAGCGCCAGAACATGAGCAATGCCATTGCCCATCTGACCTGCGCCAATCACTCCGACCGATTTTACATCCATGTTCAGGTGCCTTTGTGTCTCGGGATATGGCGACAGTATCGGCAGATCGGGGCGGGCGGCAAGGGGATCAGACCGATCGATTTTGCTTCAAATGCGCACATTAGGATTTTCTCAAGACTTGCGGCTGCAAGATGGCAACCGTGTGAAAAATGGGTGAGTGATATGAGCTATTATCAAACAGGCTCGGGGGGACCTGGGCATGAGGTATGCCAATATGACGGATCGCGGCTGTGGTTTCGTGGCGCTCGGCGTGTTCTGGATCAACCTTACGCGGCCTGCGTCGGCGGGGATGAGACATTTGGGCGATTCGTCGACCGACCATTCTCAGCTATTCTCGAAGACGGGCTTGAAAGACGCGTTCTGAACTTTGGATGCCTGTTCAGCGGCGTCGATGCGCTGTGCGATGACAGGGGGTTATGCGATTTGCTAAGAGGCGCAGATCTGTGCGTCATGCAGGCGCCAGGGCTTCTTGGACAGTCCAACCATTTCTATCGCGTTCATTCCAGGCGCAATGACCGATTTCTGGCGCCAACGAAGGATTTGATCAGCCTGTTTCCCGAAATCGACTTCACCGAGGTTCATTTCGTGCGCCACCTGATGAGCTGCCTGCAAAAGGTTCGCGACCCACGAATCGAAGTTGTACTGGACGAATTGCGCCGAAACTGGGTTCGGAAGATCGGTAAATTTCTTCAAGACCTGGAAATTCCGGTGATCCTCTTGCGCCTACACGTCCTTCGAGGAGAACTGGGCGCGCATCATATGGACAGCGCTAATGTCGGCGTAACGGATCAAATGATCAAAACCGTTGGCAAACCCTGCGCGCATATTGTCGACGTCAAAACCCATGTGTGCGGCCAGTCTGACGAGATTGAGGACATGTTGTTCGGCACACTGCAACAACCAATGGCAGAGCACATGATTGGCCCAGCTGCCCATCAGGCGATTGCGGCAGCTTTGATGGGGCCATTACGCAATCTGCATTAATAAAAAAAGGCCCGCCAATTAGCGGGCCTTTCAAAATTTCGCGATGAAAAAGCTAAGCCAGCGGTTAGCCGAGTTTCTCGGTCAGTTCAGGCACGGCATGGAACAGGTCTGCAACCAGCCCGAAATCCGCAACCTGGAAGATTGGCGCTTCTTCGTCCTTGTTGATCGCAACGATGACTTTCGAGTCTTTCATACCAGCAAGGTGCTGAATCGCGCCCGAGATGCCGATCGCGACATACAGATCGGGTGCAACAACCTTACCGGTCTGACCGACCTGCCAGTCGTTCGGTGCATAGCCAGAGTCCACGGCGGCGCGCGATGCACCAACAGCGGCGCCCAGCTTGTCAGCCAGACCTTCGATCAGTTTGAAGTCCTCTTCCGAGCCGACACCACGGCCGCCCGAGACAACAACGCCAGCCGAAGTCAGTTCCGGACGATCGCTCGCGGCAACTTTGTCCTCGACCCATGACGATAGACCTGGGTTGTCACCGACCGAGATGGTCTCAACCGCAGCCGAGCCGCCTTCGCCAGCCGCGTCAAAGGACGCCGTACGGAAGGTGACGACTTTTTTGGCATCGCGTGACTTCACGGTCTGGATCGCGTTGCCCGCATAAATCGGACGCTCAAAAGTCGAGCCGTCAACCACGCCAGATGCATCCGAGATCACCATCGCGTCCAGCAGGGCTGCAACGCGCGGCATCACGTTCTTGGCGTCGGTGGTGGCAGGAGCAACGATGTGCTCATAACCATCAGCCAGACCGACGATCAGGGCCGCCGTCGATTCAGCCAGGCGGTGACCCAGCGACGCGTCTTCGGCAACCAGTACCTTGGACACACCGTCGATCTTGGCGGCGGCTTCACCGGCAGCAGCGGCGGAACCGCCCGCGGCCAGAATGGTGATGTCACCCAGTGCCTTTGCGGCCGTGACAGCTTTGGCGGTGGCGTCCATCGCCAGTTCGCCGTTGTTGACTTCTGCGAGAAGAAGAACAGCCATTACACAGCCCCCGCTTCTTTGAGTTTCTCGACCAGTTCATCAACCGAGCCGACGACGATACCAGCAGCACGTGCCGGCGGCTCTTCGGTTTTGACAACTTCCAGACGCGGGGTGACGTCGACGCCGTAATCGGCGGCGGTTTTCTCGTCCAGCGGCTTTTTCTTCGCTTTCATGATGTTCGGCAGAGACGCATAGCGCGGCTCGTTCAAGCGCAGGTCAACAGTGACGATGGTCGGCATCTTGACGCTGATGGTCTGCAGGCCGCCGTCTACTTCACGGGTGATCTTGGCGCTGTCGCCTTCGATGTCCAGCTCGGACGCGAAGGTGCCTTGCGACCAGCCCAGCAGGGCCGACAGCATCTGACCGGTAGCGTTCATGTCGTTGTCGATCGCTTGCTTACCAGCCAAAACGATGCCGGGTTGCTCTTCCTCGACCACTTTGACCAGGATCTTGGCAACGGCCAACGGTTCGATGTCTTGATGGACGTCATCGGCGGCAACAACCAGAATGGCGCGGTCAGCGCCCATGGCCAGTGCGGTGCGCAGGGTTTCCTGCGATTGTTTGACGCCAATCGAAACCGCAACGATTTCGTCAGCCTTGCCTGCTTCTTTCAGGCGAATCGCTTCTTCCACGGCAATCTCGTCGAACGGGTTCATCGACATTTTGACATTGGCGAGATCAACACCGCTACCGTCCGCTTTCACGCGAACTTTCACATTATAGTCAATCACGCGTTTGACAGGCACGAGTACCTTCATTTTGCGCTTGCTCCTCACAAAAAACGGTAAGCCGCGAAGCGACTCCACCAATGCTCTCGGGGGACTGAATAGCGTCTCAGTTCACGCTGCAACAGGGCAAAATCGTCACGTCATGAACTTGAGACGTCGCGTTTCATGTATTTTGACGCAACGACGTGAAATTTTATTGCTTTGGTGGCCGGTGCCAGAGCTTTGGGCCCCACCCGTTTGGCTGGGGTTTTGCTTTGTTGGTCGCTGCAGGGTTCGCCGGATCCCGCGCCAACTTCAGCGGTTTGCGCCCGGAACCCACAAAACGTCCGCAGTGCCGTTTTCGTTGGCGCAGCGGGCGGCAACGAAAAACCAGTCACTCAGGCGGTTGAGATATTTCACCGCGACTGCGTTCACGGGCTCCATGTTGGTCAGCTCGACCGCAAGGCGTTCGGCGCGGCGGGATACGGTTCTGCAGACATGCAGATTCGCTGCCAGGCGCGACCCGCCGGGCAAGATGAAGCTGCGCAGTGGCTCCAGCGTTTCATTCATCACGTCAATCTCGGCTTCTAGCCGATCAATCTGAGATGCAACGATGCGAAGGGGCGGATAATCGGCCTCGGCGTCTTTTTCCATGTCGGGGCGACAGAAATCTGCGCCCAGATCAAACAGGTCGTTTTGAATACGCGCCAGCGCGGCATCAACGTCGCCTTCCGCCTCGGTCCGCGCCACGCCAACAAATGCGTTCAGTTCGTCAACGGTCCCATAAGCTGCCACGCGACCAGAATACTTGGCGACACGTTCGCCGTTACCCAGCGCAGTTTTTCCATCATCGCCGGTGCGGGTGTAGATCTTGTTCAGAACGACCATTTATTAAACTCCTTGTCCGCGCAGGTGGACGTAGAGCACGATCAGCACCACAGCAATGAACTGGAACAGAATGCGAAGGCGCATCATCTTGTTGCTTTTCATCGCAGCAGCTTTGCCGCTTTTGCCGAAATTGGAGATGCCGATCGCCAGCACGACGACGACCGCCGCCATGGCCAACAGCAAAATGACCATCAAAAGGTCCATAAGCACACCGTCCGCGTTTCTTGTTTCGTTTGGCTATCATCTAGCCTCATGTACATGAAAAGCGAACGGGTAATTTCGCCTCAGACGTCCGACAGAATGCGGTCGATGGTGCGGGTGGGCAAAAGGCGGCGCAGATACCCGGCGATATAGGTTGGGGTGGTCACATAGTAGCGCGCGCGCGGCCTTTTTGATTCAACCGCATGGGCCAGCTTGTCGGTCACCGCTGATGCAGGCAGTTCGAAACGATCCGGACCTGAGGATTCATACAGTCTTTTCAACAGAGAAGCCTCGTATTTTTCGCGCAGGGCCGAGTTCTCCCAGTTGATGAAACGTTCAAAGAAGGGGATCGAATTCTCGCGGATTTTCGACGTGATTGGGCCGGGTTCGATCAGAATGGCCTTGATGTTCGTTCCGGCAAGTTCCAGACGCAGCGTGTCGGTAAGGCCTTCAATGGCATATTTTGTGGCGACATATGCGCCGCGCCATGGAAAGGCCACCAGGCCCAGAACCGACGAATTCTGAACGATTCGCCCATGTCCTTGCGCGCGCATGACTGGAATCACCAGCCGTGTCAGTTCATGCCAGCCAAAAAAGTTGGCCTCGAATATCACACGGAGCCCTTCGGTCGGCAGATCTTCAACTGCGCCGGGCAAGCCGTGCGCACCGTTGTTGAACAGCGCATCCAGGGTACCTCCGGTGGCCTCAAGCACTTCGGTCAGGCCTGATGCGATACTTGCGGCGTCGGTATAGTCGATGCGCGGGCTTTCAAAGCCTTGCGCACGCAGCCGGTCGCAATCACGCTGCTGGCGGCAGGATGCAAAGACACGCCAGCCGCGCGCACGCATACCGTGTGCCGCGTCCAGGCCGATGCCGGACGAGCAGCCGGTGATAAGAATGGTTTTCTGCATGATCTTCCTGACCTTCAATTCAGGCCAAAGCTATTGCGAGGTGCGGGTCAGGACAATGACGGTGCAGCGTCAGTTTTGAATTTTTCGAACCAGTGAGGCTGAAATCCAACCGACCTGTTGCGCGGGCAACACGCGCAGGCGCAGCCAGCCGGTTCCGGAATCACTTAGCACCTCGACCTTCTGTCCGATGGCCGCTTTGCCGACAATTGGGTAAATGGTACCGGGTCCATCGCGCATGTTCACCCGTGTTCCCGAGATTTCGCGGATGTCTTTTTCAGGTTCGGGAATCGCCTCAGCCTCTGATGTTTCCGGCAGGGGCGCTTCATCGGTCTGACGCAAACCCGCTACGCCGTCTTCCAGCGAAGCAAGCGTGATGTTTGCGCTCTGATCATCGAACACCGAGATGCCGGACAGAGACTGAAGGCTGGCTGGTTCGGCCACGATCTGCACGATCTCTTCGGGTTCAGGTTGGGGTTGTGCGCGCACCGTCGGTGCCCGAACGGCCACATTGGTCACAAGCTCTTCGGTCACAAGCTCTTCAACCCGAGCGGGTGCTACTGCTGCAGGTTGGGATACAGAGGCAACGCGCACAGGTTGATCGCTCCGCAAGCCGCGCGGTTCGAAATTTGGTCCACCGCTCATAACGTAAAAACACCAGCCAAGTGCAGTGAAAGTCAGAATAATAAGGCGCGTCATAGCGCATCCCCCAGGTCAATCGTTAGGTACAAGAAATCGGCAGCAGTCTAATGAAGACAGCCTACCATATTTCAGGGTCCGAGTCGAAAACCGGGGGAATTCCGGGACTTGTCTCCCCCTGTTGCAAAAAGCACGACTTGTCCCCAGCAAAATCTAAGCTGATTGCTTTACCAGCGCGCGCTTGCGGCGTATCACATCATATATGAACGATACGATCGACGACCCCAATATGGAGGCCCCCGACAATGGGGGCGAGGTAGCTGAACCGCTGCGCCGCGCGATTGGCGAACGCTATCTGACCTATGCGCTGTCCACCATCATGCACCGGGCATTGCCCGATGCGCGCGATGGGCTGAAGCCTGTGCACAGGCGAATCCTCTATGCAATGCGCGAGCTTCGACTCAGTGCAACGGGCGGGTTCCGCAAATCCGCCAAGATTTCCGGCGACGTGATGGGTAACTATCACCCGCATGGCGATGCCGCGATCTACGACGCGATGGCGCGTCTGGCGCAGGATTTCAACGTCCGTTACCCGTTGGTTGACGGGCAGGGCAACTTTGGCAACATCGACGGTGATAACCCGGCGGCCTCGCGATACACCGAAGCGCGGATGACCATCGTGGCCGAAGCCCTGCTGGAAGGGTTGAACGAAGACGCGGTCGATTTCCGCGACAACTATGATGGCACGCTAAGCGAACCGGTCGTGCTGCCTGCGCAGTTCCCGAATCTGTTGGCTAATGGATCCAGCGGCATCGCGGTTGGCATGGCGACGAATATTCCGCCGCATAACATCTCAGAGCTCTGCGACGCCTGTCTGCATCTGATCAAGACGCCGGATGCGCGCGATGATACTTTGCTGAACTACGTGCCCGGTCCGGATTTCCCGACCGGGGGTGTGATCGTTGAGCCACCCGAGAACATCGCGCAGGCCTACCGCACCGGACGAGGATCGTTCCGTCTTCGCTGTAAGTTCGAGGTTGAAGATCTGGGTCGGGGTCAATGGCAGATCGTTGTCACCGAGATTCCGTATCAGGTTCAGAAATCCAAGCTGATCGAAAAGATCGCCGAGCTGATCCAGACCAAGAAAATCCCGATCCTCGCCGATGTGCGCGACGAATCCGCCGATGATATCCGCCTGATCCTTGAACCACGGTCCAAGAATGTGGACCCCGAGGTGTTGATGGGGATGCTCTATCGCAACTCGGATCTTGAGGTTCGGTTTAGTCTGAACATGAACGTGCTGATCGACGGGGTGACGCCCAAGGTCTGCTCGATGAAGGAAGTGCTGCGCGCATTCCTTGATCACCGGCAAGAAGTGTTGCTGCGCCGCTCGCGTCACCGCATGGCCAAGATCGACCACCGGTTGGAGGTCTTGGAAGGCTTTATCGTCGCCTTCCTGAACCTCGATCGTGTGATCGACATCATCCGTTACGACGACGATCCCAAAGCCGCGCTGATGCGCGAGGATTGGGGCATCGACCATATCCGCGCCACCAGCGAGGCCGACTATGTGTCGCCCAAGCCGGGCGAGGGCGAATTGTCTGAGGTTCAGGTCGATGCGATCCTCAACATGCGTCTGCGGTCCTTGCGCCGTCTTGAAGAGATGGAACTGGTCCGCGAACGTGACGCATTGATGCTGGAACGCGCCAATCTCGAAGACCTGCTGGCCGACCCGGCCCTGCAATGGGCCAAAATCGCCGAGCAGTTGAAAGAGACCAAGAAGACTTTTGGCAAAGACTATGAAGGTGGCGCGCGTCGAACCCAATTCGCTGAGGCCGGGCAAGTTGAAGAAGTACCGCTTGAGGCGATGATCGACAAAGAACCGATCACGGTTGTCTGCTCTCAGATGGGCTGGATTCGCGCCATGACCGGTCACATCGACCTGAAGCGCGAGTTGAAGTTCAAGGACGGCGATGGCCCGCGTTTCATATTCCACGCTGAGACGACTGACCGCTTGCTGGTGTTTGCCTCGAACGGGCGATTCTACACGCTCAGCGCCGCCAATCTGCCGGGCGGGCGCGGTATGGGCGAACCGCTGCGCCTGATGGTCGACTTGCCGAACGAGGCGCAGATCATCGACATCCTGATCCACAAGCCAGGGCGCAAGCTGTTGGTGGCGTCAGACGCGGGTAACGGTTTCATGGTGCCCGAAGATGACGTTTTGGCCCAGACCCGCAACGGTAAGCAGGTGCTGAACGTCAAAGCTGACGAGACGGCGATGATCTGTAAGCCCGTTTCGGGCGATCACGTCGCGGTCGTGTCGCAGAACGGCAAGTTCCTTGTGTTCCCAGTGGAAGAGCTGCCGGAAATGGGGCGCGGTAAGGGCGTACGCCTGCAAAAATACAATATGGCGCGCGGCCGACAGGGGACACTGGAACTGGATGGTGGTCTGTCCGACATCACGACCTTCAACTGGGAAGAGGGGCTGAGGTGGTCCATGGGCGGTGACAAAACGCGGCACGAGGCGGACATGTCACAGTGGCTGGCCAAACGGGCCAGCGTTGGGAAAAAAGCGCCTTATGGTTTCCCGCGCGACTATAAATTTTCGTGAGTAAGCGCGCAGGCAAGTGGATTTCTGCCGATACGGCTTGGCACAAGCCGTATCGTTGCGCTAGATCAAAGAAAAACAGGCATATCGAGACGAGAACATGTTGCGAGCTTTGACCCTGATTACCGGACTGGCCCTGATGGGCGCGTGCACGCAGACACAGGTTTACGAAGAGCCTGAGTCGCTGGGCGAATTCAAATTGCGCGTCAATTATGCCTTTGCTGAAAAGGCCCGGAAGGGGCCGGTGTCGCGGGAAGCGACGCCTAAAGAGTGGGAAGACGCCATTCAGAACGCCGTGAATATTCGGCTTGGCCGGTATGAGGGCGCCCAGGAATACGACATAGGAATCAGTCTTGAAGGGTTCATGCTGGCCCCTCCGGGTGTGCCGGTGATCTACAACCCCAAAAGCACGGCAATCGTTCTGGTGAATGTTTACGACGTGCGCAAAAAAGAGTTTCTGGCTAAAGGCAAACAGTTCCAGGTTCTTGAAGACACGACCGGTGAAAGCGCACTTACAGGATCCGGGCATACCCGCACCAGAGAAGAGCAAATGGGAGGTTTGGCCCTCAAGGTTGCCGATCGTGTCGAGGAATGGCTGGCCGAGGAACATAAGGACAACGGCTGGTTCGACAAGCGTCCCGACCTGATCCAGCCGTTGGAATCCGTCGAGGTCACCCAAAATCCGGCGTCTTAACCAGCTTTTAACGCAGGATGTGCTTGATTTTCCCCTTTGAACCAAATATCTCGCGCGCGCAGATGTAACCACGGGACCACGGGTCCCCCCAATCGCAAAAGGGCGCCTGAGGAATGGCAAAGGAAAAGTTTGAGCGTAATAAGCCGCACGTCAACATCGGCACGATTGGCCACGTTGACCACGGCAAGAC